>JAIBJH010000171.1 GCA_020029455.1 Hyphomicrobiales bacterium | reverse complement strand
GGGTGGCGCACATCTTGTGCGCCGGGTGGGGGCCGCAACAAGCTGAGACCCCCTCCGTCATTGCTACGCAATGACACCTCCCCCGTAGAAGGGGGAGGAAACTCATTCAAAGTTGATCGCGCTCTAGTCCACGCTGTTGCCGCTGGAAGCCCAGTGGGTAATCCATGGCATGTCAAGCGTCGGCCCGGAACGGTCTACTGAGACGAGGTTCGGCCGCCAGAGCTGGAAGGAGACACCAATCCGCGCCTGATGCTCGATGTAGCTGCCATCATCCGCCCCGGAGTCAAAGTTCTCGTAGTAGGCGCCATCATAGGCGGCAAAGGCTCCAATTATTTCAGTGAACTGATGATCGGCTCTCAAGCCCCAGCCATAGATGTCCATATCCTTGTCGTTGACATCTTGCTCGCCCCATGCGCCGGAAACCTCGGCTTGCAGCCGCGTATCGGGTGACCAGAAGTAACGTCCAACGCCCCGGACAAACAATGCATCATGGAAAGCATCATCCTCATCGCCAACTTGCGATTCGGCGTCCCAGTATCCCGTCTGAAGATAAAGCGTGGATTGACCGAGATATAGCTGTCCTTCGACACCGAGGAGCCAGGCATCGGTCGCAACGCCATCGTCGCTTTCGCCTTCGGCAACTGCGCCCATAATGCCAAGCAGTCCGTCTTGATTGTAGTGGCTGAAATGCGCTCCCGCAAACCAACCGTCCTCATGACGATTGTTGCCACTGGTGTCATCGGCCGAGTCGGTATGCAGGTCACCCTGGATGGCGTACATGTCGCCCAGATTGAGGCGCGCGCGCAAGTCGGCTCCGAAAACGAAAAAGTTATCTTCGTCAGGGTTCACGTTTCCCTCGGCATCGTCGATAGCGAGGCCGCCAGTCCACATCTCGAACGTCGCAGAGAATGGGTTCCATTTGCTGGGCTCCGGGTCCGCCGCCAGCGCATGTGATGATATTGCCGCCATCCCGATTGCACTTGCCGCCACTATCGCCTTCTTCATTGATTTATTCCCATCTCTTTTTTTGCCCCGTCCACTCATTCAGTGCGGGAGTGGCAAGTTTAAGCGTCAGCACAAAACTGCACTGTTGCAAGCCAACACGCATCGCAAGTTCTGAATTGCGTATGAAACCGCGGCGGATCAGCGGATTGCTGCGGTACCGTTTAAGAACCTTTCCCCAAGATTATGGCGCGGAAACGACACATGTGAGATTTGATTCAGGCTCGATTGTGTCACTGAGAAGATTTTCTCACGCCGCGAATCTATCGCTCCAGCAATACGCGGCTGAGATTTGTCCCGTGTGACCCCAGACCAGTGAACGACCTGTGGTTCCAATGGATTTCGTCATCCCGTGCAAGCGAAGCGCGACACGGGATCCATTGCGACGACTCAACGTGATATCTGAGGAGGGGGCTGAGTGGGTCCCGGCGTTCGCCGGGATAACGAAAGTGGGAAGGGTTGTTTTTAGGTTGGTACAGCGCTATGCGGGCGGCACCAATCCTCAGAGCAGGGCGATTAGCTCAGTTGGTAGAGCGCTTCGTTTACACCGAAGATGTCGGGAGTTCGAGTCTCTCATCGCCCACCATTTTCCCGGACGTGTTTTGCGACATCATGATTGAGTTTTCCGATGTCAGTGATTTTCTCCTTGTTTTGCTGTGTTGGTTTTATGAGGTCGTTCTTGCCGGGCGCTTTGCGTGAGTGCGCCCGGCGGCCAGACGTTCACTCCCCGGGATTTCTCTCCCACGTCGTCTTCGTGATCGTCTCAAGACTATTGCTGGGTGAGGGGTGTGGGAGTGCTTGCCCACTTCTGGAATGTAGCGAGAAGTAGCATTTTCACCGCGCGGTGTCAAGGACTATTTTCAAGATATAGGCTTTTATTTAGAAATCCCCTGATTCCAATAATATGGCCACACCCCGCCCTCAAGGGCGGGTGGCTCAATCAGTGCACGCTAGCGGGCGTCAGATCATGCTCCAGCGCCGATCCGATGGCGGCTTCCCGCGAGCCTGAGATCGAAACAGGCGTTCCATCGGCATTGTAAAGGCAGAAGAGTTTCGCCTTGGCCGGAACAAGGGTCTTCTCGCCCAGCAGCGCGCGGGCCTCATCGGCTTCGATCTCGCGTACGTAGCCAAGTACACCGCCGCCGAGCTGCGCCAAGTCCTGGGGTGACAATGTGATTCGTTCCATTTTCAATCTCTAACCTCGATGCGCAGAATCTTCTTTTCCGCCGCGCGCCGGACGAGTGTGAGGGTAAGGAGCCCGTTTTCGAGCTGGGCGCTTTCCACTTCCATGCCGTCTGCCAACACAAAGGATTTGGCAAAGGAACGCCCGGCAATGCCGCGATGCATATAGTCGCGTTTACCTTCCTCCCTATGGGCGCCGCGGATCGCAAGCTGGCGGTCCTCAACCATGACCTCCAAATCATCCTTGGCAAAACCGGCGACGGCCAAGGCAATGCGCCAGCCCTCGCCTGCCGTTGCGGAAGCCGGAAACCTTTCGATGTTGTAGGGCGGAAAATTGTCTGTCGCCTTGGAAGCCTGGTCGAGCAGGCGTTCGAAATGCTCGAATCCCAAGAACAGCGGTGATGAAAACACCGAAACACGCGACATTCATTTGCCCTTTCAAAGCGGCTTCCGCGAGGAAGCGTCCTAAAAGGCCCGCTACCCGCGTTTGCCAAGATATGTGGGCGCCGCTCCAGGTCTTCAAGCCCGCTTGCAAAAAGCCTGATTTTGTCGTGATGTAGGCCAAGGCTTGATCAGCCGGTCAAATTTACAGGGAGACAATCATGATCAGGAAATTACTCGGCGCAGTGGCGCTTTCGGGCCTGCTGGCGGCTTCAGCATTGGCGGCGGACAACAAGCCCGCCATCGTCTTCGATATCGGCGGCAAGTTCGACAAGTCCTTCAACGAGTCCATGTTCAACGGGGCTGAGAAGTTCAAGGGCGAAACCAGCGTCGCCTATGGCGAATTCGAGATCGCCAACGAGGCTCAGCGCGAACAGGCCATTCGCAACTTCGCCGATCAGGGTTTCTCGCCCATCATCGCGGCCGGATTTGCCCAGGCTGCAGCCGTGGAAAAGGTGGCCAAGGAATATCCAGAGTTGAAGTTCGCCATCATCGACATGGTGGTTGACCTGCCAAACGTCGAATCGATTGTCTTCAACGAACATGAGGGCTCCTATCTCGTCGGCATGCTGGCCGGCATGTCGTCCAAGTCTGGCACTGTGTCCTTCGTCGGCGGCATGGACATTCCACTCATCCGCAAATTCGCCTGCGGCTATGTGCAGGGCGTGAAGGCTGCCAAGCCAGACGCCAAGGTCATCCAGAACATGACGGGCGATACAGGCGCAGCCTGGAACGATCCGGTGAAGGGTGGCGAAATCACCAAGGGCCAGATCAGCCAGGGCTCTGACGTTGTCTATGCCGCGGCCGGTGCCACGGGTCTCGGTGTGCTCAAGGCCGCCGCCGAAGCGAAAATCCTGTCAATCGGCGTCGACGCCAACCAGAACTATCTCTATCCCGGCCAGGTCCTGTCATCCATGATGAAGCGCGTGGATGTCGCTGTCTATGACGTCATGAAGAATGGTGTGGACGGCTTCAAGCCGGGCATCCAAGCCCTTGGCCTCGCACAGGATGGCGTGGGCTATGCCCTCGATGAGCACAACAAGGCCCTCGTCTCGGCTGACATGCAAGCCAAGGTCGAAGCCGCCAAGGCCGATATCATTGCCGGCAAGATTCAGGTCCATGACTATATGGCCGACAACAAGTGCCCGGTTGAGTAATTGGTGAATAGCCCTTCCCCAGCTTCGCTGGGGAAGTGGCCCGAAGAGCCGAAGGGGTGTATCGATCACGCATGAAGTCAGGCATGTCGAAGCACCCCCTCCTGCCCCAGATCAAGTCTGGGGCGTACTCCCCCAACAAGTTGGGGGAGACAATCGCATGATTCCAGCAATCGAACTGATCGGTATCGACAAGCGCTTTGGGGCAGTGCACGCCAACAAGGACGTGAACCTTGCCGTAGCGCCAGGTTCGATCCACGGCATCATCGGCGAGAATGGCGCGGGAAAATCGACACTGATGTCGATCCTCTTTGGTTTCTATTCCGCCGACAAGGGTGAGATCAGGATCAAGGGCAAGCCGGTCAAGGTTAAGTCATCGACAGACGCAATCGCGCTTGGCATCGGCATGGTTCACCAGCATTTCATGCTGGTTGATCCCTTCACGGTTCTTGAAAATGTCGTGCTGGGGGCGGAGGGCGGCAAGTTGATCGGACCCGCCCTCGACAAGGCACGGACCGAACTCACACGCCTTGCCAGGGACTATGAATTGGAAGTCGATCCCGACGCCGTGGTGGGCGAACTTCCGGTGGGCCTGCAGCAGCGCGTCGAAATCCTCAAAGCCCTCTTCAAGGGTGCCGACGTCCTCATTCTTGATGAGCCGACAGGCGTTTTGACACCGGACGAGGCCGATCATCTCTTCCGCATTCTCGGGCAATTGCGCGATGAGGGGAAGACCGTGATCCTCATCACCCACAAGCTGCGTGAGATCATGGCCATCACCGACCGCGTTACCGTCATGCGCCGGGGCGAAGTGGTGGCGAACTATGAGACGAAGAACACCAATGTCGGCGAACTGGCGGAAGCCATGGTGGGTCGCCGCGTGCTCCTGCGCGTCGACAAGAAGCCCGCAACCCCGGGCGAAGTCGTGCTCGATGTCCGCAACGTCACCTGGAAGGACAAGAAGGGTGTGCCCCGCGTCAACAATGTCTCCTTCCAAGTGCGGAAGGGAGAAATCGTCGGCATTGCCGGTGTTTCCGGTAATGGGCAATCGGAACTTCTGGACTGCATTGCCGGCATCACCCAGCCACTCTCCGGTGAAATCTTCTTCGAGGGCAAGAACATCGGCATTCTGGGCGATCCCGCCCATGTGCGCGCCGAAGGCCTCGCCCATGTGCCGGAAGACCGCCAGCACCGCGGCCTCATCAAGACGTTTGACGCTTCGGAAAGCATGATCTTGGGTTGGCATCGCATGGAGAACCTCGGCCACGGCTTCAGGCTGGACCGCGGCAAGGTGATCGCGCGGACCAAGGCGGAGATGGAAGAGTTTGATGTGCGCCCGCCCGATCCATTGCTTACAAGCGCAAAGTTTTCTGGCGGCAATCAGCAGAAGCTCATCATTGCCCGCGAAATCAAGAGCAATCCGGATCTCCTCATTGTGGGCCAGCCGACGCGCGGCGTTGACATCGGCGCCATCGAATTCATCCACCGCCGCATCATCGCATTGCGCGATGAAGGGCGCGCCATTCTGTTGGTGTCCGTCGAACTTGATGAAATCCGATCGCTTTCCGACCGCATCATTGTGATGTTTGCAGGGAAGGTTATGGGTGAACTGGCGGCCAATGCCGACGAGCGAGAATGCGGCCTGCTGATGGCCGGCGTCACAAAGGATGCCGCCTGATGCTGCTCCCTCAACCCATCATTCCAAACGCGCCCAGTGTTTGCGGTAGCAAACATATGCGGCACGATTTGGAACCCAGCCTACATCGGCTCCAATTGGTGCAGTCAAAGCGGGGTTCCATCTCGCGCGGAGCTCGCGCGCCGCTTGGATGGAACGACGACAAGAGGGGCGTAGCGTAATGGCTGGCAGGGGTGACATTCCGGCCTGGGTGGATCTTGGCCTCATACCCCTATTGAATCTGCTGGCGGCGCTGCTTGCCACGTCTGTTGTCTTCATTGCCATCGGCGAAAATCCCTTCGAGGCGCTCGGCATCATGCTCAATGGTGCCGTGGGCTCCATCAAGGGCTGGAGCTATCTTCTCTATTACGCCACCAATTTCATCTTCACAGGCCTCTGCGTGGCGGTGGCATTCCATGCCGGACTTTTCAATATCGGCGGCGAAGGCCAGGCTTATTTTGCGGGACT
>JAIBJH010000025.1 GCA_020029455.1 Hyphomicrobiales bacterium | reverse complement strand
CACATTGCCTGCTGCTCTATCAGGAACCGCTGGGCGAAACGGCGAAGTCGCGGTTGGAAATCATGCGATCGACCGAGGACGGTTTCATCATTGCGGAAGAGGATTTGCGCCTGCGCGGCGCAGGTGAAGTGTTGGGCACGCAACAATCGGGCTTGCCGGAGTTCAGATTGGCCGATCTTACTGTCCATGCCGATCTGCTGTCGGCGGCACGTGATGATGCGCAATTGATTCTGGGTCGCGATCCCAAATTGCAAAACCCGCGCGGCGAAGCCCTGCGCCACCTGCTCTATCTCTTCGAGCGCGATGAGGCGATCAGGTTGTTGAGCGCAGGATAGCCTTGCGCCGTGGTCTGGCGGGTTTCGCGCGCTTTAGTTCCACGGAGGCTGACAGTCGCTTGTCAGGCATTACGAGCCCCATGGAAATCACCAGCTTAAGGCCGTCCTCCACCGACAAGTTGAGAATCTGCACATCGCTCTCGTCGGCAAAGACCACATAGCCACCTGTCGGGTTCGGCGTCGTTGAAACATAGACCGCGTACATGCGCCGCCCCGTTTCGAGGCCAATCTGCGCGCCATCTATTTCGCGCGACACAAAGGCAATGGTCCACATGTCCTTGTGTGGCCATTCGACAAGGCAGACATATTTGAAGTTCGTGCCCTTCTGGGAGAAGAGGGTTTCGAAGATCTGCTTCGAGCCCTTGTAGATGGAGCGCACGATAGGCGTCCGCTGCACAACCCTGTCCCACCAGCCTAGCAATGTGCGGCCGACAAGGTTTGCGCCGAGCGCGCCGACCGCGGTGATGATCAGGACGGCTACGACGAGGCCCGTGCCCGGCACGGTGAAGGGCAGATAGTTGTCAGGGTTATAGTTGAAGGGAATGAGGGGCTTCACCCAGCTGTCGAAGAAGGAAATGAACCAGATGGTCGCCCAGATGGTGATGATGACGGGGGCGATGATGACAATCCCCGTGAAAAAGTAGTTGCGGAACCTGCTCAGGAACGATGTTCTGGCAGGCACCGGAGATTGGGGAGACTGGCTGGCATTCCCGTCCGTCATGGCGCTTGATTGCATGATGAGGTGATTTGCGGCAAGAGGCCAGCTTCATGACGTTTTCGCGCTACCTCTACTTGTCCGTGGGCTGGTTTTGCGTTGGCCTGGGGGCCATCGGCATCATCCTCCCGGTTTTGCCGACCACGCCCTTCCTGCTGGTCGCGGTCTGGGCCTTCAGCAGGTCCTCGCCGGAGCTTGCCGAGAAGATCCGGAACCACCCGCGCTTTGGCCACTATGTGCGCCATTGGCAGGATCACGGCGTCATTCCCACGCAGGCGAAATTCCTGGCCATGGCGATGATGGCGGGGGCCGGTGTCTATCTGGTGCGTTTCAGCGGCGCTCCCGGCTGGGCGGGCTATTCCGCCTGTGCCGTCATGGCCACATTGGCAGTCTACATTGTGACGAGGCCGAGCCAGCCACCGCTGTTCTGACTACTGCGAGGTATCCGCCGCGTTCACCGGATACTGTTCGGCCCAGACGCGGGCCCGGGCTTCCGCCTCAAGGCGCACTTCTTCTTCGACGGCTGACCGCAATTCTTCGTAGCGGGCTATGATGCGGGCATGTTCGTCGGGCTGGGCATTCTCGTGCGCCAGCACATACCACATGAGGGCACGGGTTTCGCTCTTCTGCACGGTCTTGCCGGACCAATAAAGGTCGCCGAGATAGGCCTCCGCTTCAGGATCGCGCTTCTTGGCGGCAGCCGTCAGCCACTTCAGGCCCTGCTGCTCGTTCTTCTTCATGCCCTCGCCCCTGAGATTCATGACGCCCAGCGAATATTGGGCACCCGGGTGGCCATAGGCGGACGCAATGCGCAGGAACTGCTTGGCGGCGAGCTGCGGGTTGGGTTCAATGCCCGCATCAGGAATGCCGGCGCGCAGGTAGTTGGCAAGGCGCAACTGGCTGTCCACGACAATCTGAAGGCGGCGGCCGCTCAGGTCTTGAGGCGCGTATCCGCCCACCACGCGCTCATAGTAGGAATGAGCGATGGCATGGTCGCGCTTGACGCCAAGTCCCAGCCTGAACATGTGAGCGAGATACCAGTCGGCGACAGGGCTTCCTTCTTCTGAAGCCGTACGGAAATGCTTGGCGGCCTTGTCATAGTTGCCGTTGCGATAGGCCTTGCGGCCCTTCTTTACCTCATCGGTCCAGAAGGGGATCTTGATGTCCGGCATTTTCAGCTTTGGAGCAGCCGGGAAATATTGGAAGAAGCCGGAGCCCTCGCCCTCTTCCTGGGCGCTGGCCGGTGTGGGCGACATGGTGATCAGGCAGGCGAGCACGGTCAGCCCGAGAACGGGCTTCCTCCACAACGCCTCACTGACGCGCCTATATGTCAGCGTACGCGACACCTTCTTTGGATCCTCCAGGATGGGTTACGGCCCCGCCTACAGCCGGACCCACGCTCTGCGCATACTTCCACAGTGCGCCGGATCCATAGCCATGCTCGCGCGGCTTCCAGGCTTTTTTGCGTTCAGAAAATTCCTTTTCCGAGACATTGCAGGTCAAAGTACCCTCAATGGCGTCAAGGTTAATGATGTCTCCATCCTGCAACAGTGCAATCGGGCCGCCTGACTGGGCTTCCGGGCCCACATGGCCCACGCAGAAGCCACGAGTCGCGCCCGAGAATCGACCATCGGTGATGAGCGCCACCTTATCGCCCATGCCTTGGCCATAAAGAGCGGCGGTGGTGGAGAGCATTTCGCGCATGCCGGGGCCGCCTTGCGGGCCCTCGTAGCGAATCACCAGTACCTCGCCTTCCTTGTACTGGCGCTTGGAAACGGCCTCGAAGCAGACCTCTTCCGAATCGAAACAGCGGGCGGGACCGGAGAACTTAAGGTTCTTCATGCCAGCGACCTTCACGATCGCCCCTTCGGGAATATATCCTTCGCCACATATTTGCCGCCCGGTTTCAGGTCGGCGATGTAGGGTGTGCGCTTGAAGATTTCGGCCACATCGAAGAGGTCGAACTTGATTCCGGCCTCATGGGCGATGGCAGGCAGATGCAGCGCCGCATTGGTGGAACCACCGGAGGCAGCAACAACGGTCGCCGCATTTTCCAGAGCCTTGAGGGTGACGATGTCGCGCGGCCTAATGTTGCGGGCCAGGAGCTCCATCACCTTTTCACCGGAGGTGAAGCAGAAGGTGTCACGGATTTCGTAAGGAGCAGGCGCACCGCAGGAGTAAGGTAGCGCAAGGCCAATGGCCTCGGCGACGGTCGCCATGGTGTTGGCGGTGAACTGGGCGCCGCAGGAACCGGCGGAGGGACAGGCCACCTGCTCGAGGGTTTCCAAATCTTCGTCGGACATCTGGCCGACGGAATGCTTGCCCACGGCTTCGAAGACATCCTGCACGGTGACGGGCTTGCCTTTGAAGGTGCCGGGCAGGATGGAGCCGCCATAGATGAAGACCGAAGGCACGTTGAGGCGCACCATGGCCATCATCATGCCGGGCAGTGACTTGTCGCAGCCGGCGAGCCCCACAAGCGCGTCATAGCAATGGCCGCGCATGGTGAGTTCGACCGAGTCGGCAATCACCTCGCGGGAAACCAGCGAGGCCTTCATGCCCTGGTGGCCCATGGCAATGCCGTCTGTCACGGTGATAGTGCAGAATTCGCGGGGTGTCCCCGCAGCGGCCGCAACACCGCGTTTCACCGACTGGGCCTGGCGCATCAGCGAAATGTTGCACGGTGCCGCCTCATTCCAGCAGGAGGCAACGCCCACCAGCGGCTGGGCAATCTGCTGGGCAGAAAGGCCCATGGCATAAAGGTAAGAGCGGTGCGGCGCGCGCTGGGGCCCCACCGTCACGTGGCGGCTTGGAAGTCTGGTTTTGTCAAAAGTCATGGCGTCCATGGAGTGTTGTCCGGGCGGAGAGATGATCTGTTTTGGATGAAGCAGCGCTTCTTCAAGGATTAAACCCTTGAGATGACGCGCTTTCCCGCTACCCGCCTCCTATACCGCATTCTGTGCCGGGCAAAAGGCCCGGACGACGCCTTGCAACGTCTAATAAAGGCGAATTGCGGCAGATCGTGGCGAAGCTTCGTGCGAATGACGGCTTTTCGTGCAAAATGTTGGAGTGTTGCAAGCTTGCAACAGCAGACAATTGCCTCTCCCCAATTCATTGGGGAGTGCCCCGGATGTGCTCCGGGGCGAGGGGGTGATGCAACGCACTGAAACACCCCCTCCCGCCTCCGGCATACTCCCCCAGCAAAGCTGGGGGAGAGAACTGATGAAATGCAAATCGCTCCATGGCATTCTTGCAACTGAGTCCAGCAGGGAAAGCCGATGAGCGACACAGCCACCATGGCAGGGGTGAGCGCCCCAGAACAATTGACCTTCAGCTTCGTCAAGCGGCCGGGCCTCTTGAAGATCACCATCGTCAGCTTCCTGCTGACCTTGATCACGCTGGGTTTCTACCGCTTCTGGGCCAGGACGCAGGTGAGAAAGCACATTTGGTCCAGCGTCCACATCAATGGTGAACCGCTGGAATATACCGGCACCGGCATGGAGCTGTTCAAGGGCTTCCTGGTGGTCTTCTTTGTTCTGATCCTGCCCATAGCGGTGGTTACGGGCTTTGTCGGCATCCTCTATGGTCCAGAATCGCCATTGCTCATCACGATCCAATTCGCCGTAATTCTTGCCATCTATGTCTTGTGGGGGTTTGCCGTCTACAAAGCGTGGAACTATAAGTTGTCACGCACTCAGTGGCGCGGCATTCGCGGCGCTTTGGTTGGCCCGGCCATGACCTACAGCCTCCTCTTTTTCGGATCACTTATGGCCAAGGGCATGTCGCTGGGATGGGCCACGCCCGTCATGAACACGGTGCTGCAGGAGCAGATCACCAATGACATGCGCTTCGGCGATGCCGCCTTCAAGTTCAAGGGCAGAGCAGGACCGCTCTATCCCACCTATGCGCTGTGCTGGTTTCTGACGCTTGGGGCGATCATCCTGGTCACTGTTCTTGCCAGCGTATCGGCTGCGTCGTCACCATTGTTTTCTGAGGCGTTCGGAAATCAGCCACAGAATGCGGAGCAAATTGCCGGCATGCTGATTATCGCGGCGATCATTCTCTTCCTGGTCTTTCTGCTGCTGGTCCCGATGCTGTGGGCAGTCTACACTGCCACGCAAATGCGCGTCTTTGCCGACTATACGCGCTTCGATGGGGCACCCTTCAGGCTTGAAGCCACGACTGGCAGCATCATCGGCCTGACGGTGGTCAACCTCCTCATCCTGATCTTCACACTGGGCATCGGCTGGCCATACATCAACCGCCGCATTGTGCGCTATGTTGTGGAGCGCCTGCATCTTGACGGCAAAATCGAGATCGATCGCATTTCACAATCCAAAGTCCCGTTGCCGACGCGCGGTGAAGGCCTGTTCGACGCCTTTGATGTAGGTGGCTTGTAATGGCGGTTGCAGCGACCTTCTTCGATGGCGAAACGGCACATGACCGGCCCGTCACGGTGGAGCGCATCAGCAATGAATTGCAGTTTAGCGGCGAGAATACACCTCTCACCCGTTGGTCCATTGCGGGGCTTCACCCCATCGATCCGCCCTCGCCCGGCCAACCCTTCCGGCTGACGCATGACTCGCAGAAGGGCTCGCGGCTCATCTTGCGCGACGATGCCTTCATCAATGATCTCATTGCCAGCAACAGGGCGCTGAGAGGCGGATATAGTTTCCGCCACCTAGGCCAGGTTCTGGGCTGGACCGTTGGTGGTCTGGCGGTGGCGGTGGCCTTGGGCTGGTTTGCAATGTCTTTCCTGCCGCAGCAGCTTGCCCATCTGTTGCCTGATAGCTGGCGCAATCGCGTGGGCGAACAGGTGATTTCTTCGCTCGTCGAGAAGGCGAGAAAGTGCGAGACATCGGCGGCAACGGGTGCATGGTCAGCAATGATCGCAAAGCTGGCCGAGGGGAACTCCAGCCTGCCGCCCATCTCTGTCAGCGTCTATGATGTTCCGATCATGAATGCCTTCGCAGCGCCGGGCGGCAGGATTGTCTTCACCAAGGAACTCTTGCGACAGGCGGAAACGCCCGATGAGGTGGTGGGAGTGCTGGCCCACGAGATCGGCCATGTGGCGCATCTCCACCCCGAGGCGCAGATGGTGCGGCTTGCAGGCCTGCAAATCCTGATCAGCGCCATATCAAATGGCGGCAGCGGCGAATGGGCGGGCAATATTGCGGCGCTCGCCGCCATTTTCCGCTACTCGCGTGATGCGGAGCGGGAAGCGGATGAATATGCGCGCTCGACCATGGCGGCAGCTTCCATTGACCCCATGGGCCTCAAGCATTTCTTTGAGAAAGTGCTGAAGCTGGAGAAGGGCAAGCCGGACTCCACTCAGACGCCATCCGCAACAAAGCCAACGGCGCTGGAAAAGATTGGCGATGTCTTTTCAACTCATCCTGGCACGGAGCAGCGCATCAAGGACATCCAGCCCCTGCCCACGGACCATGTGCCGGCAAAAGTATTGAGCGAGGAACAGTGGAAAGCGCTCAAGGCCGTTTGCGGTTGAAGATGTTGGCGCTGCGTGGGCGCGGCCCATAGACCCATGGCCTTGCGCCCTGTAGTTCTTTTGCTGTTGTGATCTGGATGGCACTACCATCGGTGGTGATGGCGTGAGCGCCGTTCCTCCACACATCGAAGCGATCGATGGTGGCGCGCTTTCCCTTGCAGCGCCGCCGCAAGGGAAACTCGGCCAAGAGAATGTCGGCCACTGGGCAGCTCATGTTCTGCTCCACCGCGCGAAGAAGGTATGCGATTGACAAGCCATGCGCTGTTGCAGTGCAAATGCCTGAGTTACAGGTCCACCCTTCACGCTTGGCCGCCTCCACCACAGAGGCATCATCGCCTGCCTGCTGCAACCAACGCCCGGCGGAATAGCTTGCCCCCTTGGCAGCGGCTGGCACGTAACCAACTTCTGTCAAAAGTGCTGCGTTGGCTCCCCGTTCATCGAAGAGAAGCGGCGGCTTCTGTGGTGCGACGAACAAGGCCGCCAACGCAACGCATGGCAAAGCAAGCCATCTGAGACGGCTGGCTGAAAGGCAGATAAGCACAGCAGCAAACGAGAGCAGAATTGCTGCGTGGGCGGGAAGCAACGGCCAAAGAGATTGCGCAGTGGGCCAGGAAGCCACCCGGTCCGAGACCGCGACCACTCCGGCAAGCCCCAGTTCCATGGCCTTGAGCGGCAGCGCCTCAAGGCCCAGCGGCATGAGGAAGACGCTCAGCATGGCCATGGGCATCACCACCAGGCCGACCATAGGAAGGGCCAGGGCATTTGAAATGACTGCAAAGGGTGCAAGCCTGCCAAAGTGATGGGCGGCGGGAATTGAGGACAGCGTACCGGCAATGAGCGAGGTGGCAATCGATGCCAGCACCAGCACCGCCAAGCGCCGCGTCCACCGGCCAGAGAAAGTCTGGCTCGCCTGCGGGCCGAAGCGTGCTGTGAAGGCTTCAAATGCGGGAAAGAAGGCGGCAAGGCCCATCACCGCCATGAAGGACATCTGGAAGCTTGCGGAAAGCGCTTGCTCAGGTTCCATCAGCAGAATGATAATGGCCGCCACCGCGAGGTTGTGTAGCGATATGGCAGGGCGATCTACCAGCACGGCGAAGAAGACGACGGCGATCATGATAAAGGAACGTTCTGTTGCCGCGCCGGAATCGGCGAGCAGCATGTAGAGCAGTCCCACGGCCAATGCTGCTGTCGCTGCCCATTTCTTGATGGGATATCGCAGTGCTAGTTTCGGCACCAAAGCCAGGGCGGCACGGATGGCCCAGAAGGCACCGCCCGCGACGAGCGACATGTGCAAGCCGGAGATCGAAAGGATGTGGAACAGGCCAGAGGCCTGCAGGCTCGTGTTGAGACTCTTTGGGATGCTGGCGCGTTCGCCGGTGATGAGGGCCTCCGCAAAACTGCCGAGCGGGCCTTTGATGGCGGCATGCACCCTCTCACCAATGGCACTGCGGAGATCGTGGAAGATGCGGCGCAGCTTGTAGGGCCAAAGCACGGTGCCCTCTTTCGCTGTTAAGCTGCCTTTGGTGCGGCCGACTGCGCCGACGCCCTGAAAATAGAGTTGCCGTCCATAGTCGAAACCGCCCGGTGCGACAGGGCGGGGAAGCGGCGAGAGGCTTGCCGTCAAGGTGACGTGGTCGCCGATGCGCATTTCCTGGTCAGGCTTCACGGTGGCGCGCAGGCGAACCGATTGTGGAATTTCGTCCAATGGTAGGCCTTGTGCAGTCTCGATATCGACAATGAGGATGCGGCTTGATTTTCCACGGCGGTCAATGTCGCTGATCCAGCCAGTCAGCCGCGCTTCGGGAACATAGGCGCGCAGGAGAGGCGTTTCGATCCATTCCGCCCGCAGTTTGACAATGCCGAAGCCAGCCAGGACGATTGCAAGGATGATGAGCGCCTTGTTGCTGCGCCAGCGCCAGAACGTCAGAGCGGCGATCAGCAGTGCAACAGCCGCCAAAGCCAGCGGCGGTTCTTTCGCAAGCGAAAAATAAGTCCAAATCCCGGTCACGAGAAAGAGCGGCGACCAGATGGCGAGCCTCTCCTTCTCCAACTCCCACATGCGGGCAAGCGCGGGCTTGAGGCCGCCCCCTTTGACCGGCTCTCCCCATGTGCTATCCGCCAGCGATACGGCCATACCCGCCCTTCCCCAACCCAACGCTACAAGGACTCCGGCGTTCATGTCATCGCCCGTCGTCACCCGCTTTGCCCCCTCGCCTACCGGCTTCCTGCATATCGGAGGGGCGCGTACTGCCCTGTTCAACTGGGCCTTTGCTAAGAACCAGGACGGCAAGATGCTGTTGCGCATCGAGGATACGGACCGGGAGCGCTCGACGGAGGAAGCGGTGGCGGCCATTCTCGAAGGCCTGAAGTGGCTTGGCCTGGAATGGGATGGCGCGGCCGTCTCACAATACTCACGGGTCACGCGGCATCGCGAGATGGCAGAGGAATTGCTGAAGCGCGGCAAGGCCTATTATTGCTATTGCACACCGGCAGAACTCGATGCGATGCGCGCCAAGGCCGAAGCTGAGAGACGGCCCATCCGCTATGACGGCACATGGCGTGACCGCGATCCATCAACCGCTCCCGCCGGCATCAAGCCGGTGGTCCGCTTCAGGGCGCCGCAGGATGGCGAGACGGTGATTCAGGACCATGCCCAAGGGCGCGTCGTCATTCCCAACAAGGACCTCGACGACCTCATCATCCTGCGCTCGGACGGAAACCCCACCTACAATCTGTCAGTCGTTGTCGATGATCACGACATGGGTGTGACCCATATCATCCGTGGCGTAGATCACCTCACCAATGCAGCACGGCAGATGCAAATCTATATGGCCATGGGCTGGGACGTTCCTTCCATGACCCATGTGCCGCTGATCCATGGACCTGATGGTGCGAAGCTTTCGAAACGCCACGGAGCGTTGGGTGTCGAGGCCTATCGCGCTATGGGCTATCTGCCGGCTGCGCTGCGCAACTATCTGGCGCGGCTTGGATGGAGCCATGGCGACGATGAAATCTTTTCGACCGAACAGTTGGTGGAATGGTTCACGCTTGGCGGTATTGGCAAGTCAGCGGCGCGGTTCGACTTCGCCAAGCTGGAGAACCTGAACGGCCATTACATCCGCCACACGCCAGACAGCGAACTGCTTCTGCACTTCAAGTCGTTCCTTCCTCACGTGGAGGGTGGCGAAGCTCTACTGGAAGCGCTGACGCCGGAACTTGAGACCAAGTTGCTGCTTTCGCTCCCCGGCCTCAAGGAGCGGGCGAAGACCTTGGTCGAATTGATGGCCAGCGCCCGCTATCTCTTTGCCAAACGGCCACTGTCACTCGATGACAAGGCCAATGCGCTGCTCAATGAGGAAGGCAAGGCGGCGCTGAAGGGTGCTCATGAAGTGCTGGCGGCGGCGGCCGAGTGGTCCGGCCCAGCGTTGGAAGCGGCCGTCAAGGCCCATGCGGAAGCGGCAGGCATGAAGCTGGGAAAGATCGCCCAGCCGCTCAGGGCGGCCCTCACAGGAACGTCAACATCGCCGGGCATCTTCGATGTGCTGGAGGTGTTGGGGCCAGAGGAAAGCCTGGGCCGCATCGCCGACCAACTCAAAAACTAGGCTTGGCGCAAGCCAGATTGCGCTATGTTTAGCGGTAATTAGTACAGTAATATTGACCTTTTTGTTGCGCCGCAATAAGCTGACCGTTCAGGAGAGTGATCCATGGCTGAGCCCAATAAAGTCGCAACCCTGACGCTGGACGGCAAGACCCATGAATTGCCGGTGCACAAGGGCTCCATCGGCCCAGATGTGGTGGACATCACCAAGCTCTATGGTGAGACGGGAGCTTTCACTTACGATCCTGGCTTCACCTCAACCGCCGCTTGCCAATCCTCCATCACCTATATCGACGGCGATGAGGGCATCCTGCTCTATCGCGGCTATCCCATCGAGCATCTGGCCGAACAGGGCGACTTCATCGAGACCTGCTACCTGCTCTATTATGGCGAGTTGCCGACTGCGCAACAGCGCAAGGCATTCGAGAAGAACATCACCTATCACACCATGGTGCATGAGCAGATGGCTCAGTTCTTCCGCGGCTTCCGGCGCGATGCCCACCCCATGGCGGTGATGGTGGCCACGGTGGGCGCTATGGCGGCTTTCTATCACGACTCCATCGACATCAACGACGCGCGTCAGCGCGAGATCGCCTCGCACCGGATGATCGCCAAGATGCCGACCATCGCAGCGATGGCCTACAAGTATTCCATCGGCCAGCCCTTCGTCTATCCGCGCAACGACCTTGGCTATGCAGCAAACTTCCTGCGCATGTGCTTTGCCGTTCCTTGCGAGGACTATGTGGTGAACCCGGTGTTCGCGCGCGCCATGGACCGCATCTTCACGCTGCACGCCGATCACGAACAGAATGCCTCCACCTCAACGGTCAGGCTTGCGGGCTCTTCCGGCGCCAATCCCTTTGCCTGCATCGCCGCCGGCATTGCCTGCCTTTGGGGGCCGGCCCATGGCGGGGCCAATGAAGCCGCCCTCAACATGCTGAAGGAGATCGGCAAGAAGGAGAACATCCCCGCCTTCATCGACAAGGTGAAGGACAAGTCCTCCAATGTGCGGCTCATGGGCTTCGGGCACCGCGTCTATAAGAATTACGATCCGCGGGCCATCATTATGCAGAAAACTGCCTATGAGGTTTTTGACGCTCTCGGCGTTGACGATGATCCGCTGCTCGAGGTGGCGCGCGAGCTTGAGCGCATTGCGCTGTCGGACGAGTATTTCATCTCGCGCAAGCTTTATCCGAATGTTGATTTCTATTCGGGCATCATCCTGCGCGCCCTGGGTTTCCCGACGTCCATGTTCACGGTGCTGTTCGCCGTGGCGCGGACCATCGGCTGGATTTCGCAGTGGAAGGAAATGATCGCCGAACCAAACCAGAAGATCGGCCGCCCACGCCAGCTTTATGTGGGGTCGGAGCGGCGTGACTATGTGTCATTGAGCAGGCGGGGCTAGCCCGCCCTTTCATCCATCAGCATGGCGCCGATTTCGGCCTCGGAGACCTTCTTGCCGTCCACATGGGCCTCGACCCAGTATTTCCACACGGGCGGACGCTTTTGCACCAGCTTGGCGTGGAAGAGGATCTGATCGCCCGGAACGACGGGCTTCCGGAAGCGTGCCTTGTCAATTGACATGAAGAACACGAGCTTGCCCTCAACCGCTGCACCAAGGTGAGCCATCACAATCGCTCCCGCTGTCTGCGCCATGGCTTCGATCTGAAGCACACCGGGCATGACGGGCCTTCCGGGGAAATGGCCCTGGAAGAAGGGCTCATTGATGGTGACGTTCTTCAACGCCGTGCCGCCATCCTCGCCATTAAGTTCCGTCAGCCTGTCGATGAGCAGGAAGGGATAGCGATGCGGCAGCATCTGCATGATGCGGGCAATGTCGGCCTGGGCCTTGGCAGTCGTGTCGTTCATGAGCAACCTGGCTGAAAAGAGAAAGGGCGGGAATACTCCCGCCCTTTAACTGTTGCGCCTGAAAAGGTCTAGAAGCGCGTGCCGATGGAGAAACGGAACTTCTCGGTCTCGTCGAAGTCCTCTTTCAGAACCGGATAGGCGGCCTCGATACGAAGCGGGCCGAAGGGCGATTGCCAGATGAGGCCAGCACCAACCGCTGCGCGGATATTGGTAGAATCGAAGACCGTGCAATCGCCTGCGAAAACCCCATCGCCGGCACAATTGACTCCACCAGCTGCCACCGATTCCTCGTCGGTCCCAAAGACCGTACCGAAGTCTGAGAAGACGGCACCCTCAAGGCCCCACTCTTCCGGAATGCCCCAGAGCGGGAAGATCATTTCAACGGTGCCGATGGCATAGTTCTCCGCGCCGATGGAATCGAACTCGCCATCATTGCCAATTTGCTTGGGACCGATGCCGGACTGAGCAAAGCCGCGGAAACTGTCCGCTCCCTTGAAGAAGCGATCCTGCAGCGGCAGACCATCGTTGCTGAAGGGCTCAATATGGCCGGCGTTGGCTTCAAGCTTGAGGGTTACTTTCTCATCGAGGAAAGACATGAACCACCAGGCGCGAGCCTCGACCAAACCATATTGCGCATCACCACCCAAGCCTGCGACTTCGGTTTCCAACTGCGCCCTGAGACCGCTGGTGGGTTTCAACGGATTGTCGAGGTCGTCATATGTGTAAGCGGAGCCAATCGCAGATTTCAGACTGTTTCCTTCCTCCGCAATCACCGCGGGAGAAGCGGTATCGACGTCGATGCCTTTAACATCACGGAATGCGATCAGATACTTGAACGACAACGAGCTGAACTCGTCGAGACGGAATCCTGTACGCAGCGCGCCGCCGATCTGCTGGCTGGTAAAGGAGGACGCGTCCTCATTGTCGATGTTATTGGCAAAAAGATCGATACCGGCAGAAATCGGCATGCCCATGAAATAAGGCTCGGTGAAGCTGAAATCGACCTGCTGCTTCTTAAAGCTAAGCGAGGTGTTGAGCTTGGCCTGCCAACCGCGACCGAAGAGGTTGCGTTCCGACACACCCACGGCACCAACAACCGTTTCAACGGTGGAATATCCGATGGAGAAGGTGAGTTCGCCGGTGTTCTTCTCTTCCACTTCGACGACCAGCACAATCTTGTCGGGTGCGGAGCCTTCTTCCTCGCGGAAGTCCACCTTGGTGAAGAAATCCATGGCCGTCAGACGGCGGCGCGCGCGCTCCACCAAAGCACGGTTATAGGCATCGCCCTCAAACAGGCGCAGTTCGCGGCGGATGACATGATCAAGCGTCCGGGTGTTGCCGGCGATGTCGATGCGCTCCACGTAGGTGCGCGGACCTTCGGAGATGTCATAGACGATGTTGACAGTCTTGCCGTCTGGATTACGATCAACCCTGGGGTCAACCTTGGCAAAGACGAAGCCCTGCTTGGACGCTTCTAGCGTGAGGTTCTCGACCGACTTGTCAACCTTCGAGGCATCGTAAGTATCGCCAACGCCGGTCTTGACCTTGGCGCGCAGTGCGTCTGGTTGCAAATTGCTGTCACCGATATTTATGGCCACATCGGCCACATCATAGCGAGGTCCCTCTTCGACCACGAAGTCGATGATGAAACCATCGCCATCATCCGCAACACGAGGGTCAGCGGAAACGATCTGCACGTCGGCAAAGCCATTCTTCAGGTAGTAGCGACGCAACAATTCCTTGTCATAGGCGAGCCTGTCAGCATCAAAGGTCGTGTTGCGCTTGAAGAAGAAGATCTGCGAATATTCCTTCGTGACGATCACGTCCTTCAGGTCGCCATCGCTGAAGTTGTCGTTGCCACTGAAATTGATCTGATTGATGTGGGTCTTGCCGCCTTCATTGACCTCGAAAACCAGGTTGATGCGATTTTCAGGGAGCCGGATCATCTTGGGCGTGATGGTGACGTTGTAGAAACCTTGCTTCTGGTAGACGCCGAGAAGGCGGCGGGTATCGCTGGCAACGCGCGCCTTGGTGAAAATGATGCGCTCGCGGGCCTCAACCTCTTTCAGCAGTGTTTCGTCGTCAATGTCCTTGTTGCCTTCGATGTTGACGACATTGATCAGAGGGTTTTCGGAAACCGTAACGATCAAGGAGGTGCCCTGGCGCACAATGCCGACATCGCGGAAGAGGCCAGTCTGGAATAGCGACTTGATCGATTCATCGACCAGTTCGTCGTCAATATTATCGCCGACGCCCAGCTGCATGTAGGACAGGATGGTTTCATCCTCCACACGCTGGTTGCCACGGATAACAACCCGGGAAACATTGGCCGCATAGGCAGGTTGCGAGACGAATTGGGGGGCAACTATAGGTGCCACCCCCAGAATCAACGCCAAACACACAATCAATCTAAAAAATCGCAGATGCATCAAGTATTTGCCCATTCCCACTGTAGGACCGCCCCTAGTCCTGCAAATCAGGCCACGTGCCGACTTTTAGCCAGTTTGAAGCCCATTGCAATCTAAACATCTGGGCAATTTCATGTCCCGAAAAAGTGGTTGATGAACCGCCCCGAATCGTTGAACAGGCCCACCAGCATCAGCATTGCCACGAAGGACAGGCCGATGCGATATCCCCATTCCTGCGCATTCGGACCGAGCGGTTTTCCGCGCGCGGCTTCGATGGCGTAAAAGACCAGGTGCCCACCATCGAGCATAGGAACAGGAAAGAGGTTAATAAGTCCGATACTCACGCTCAAGAGTCCCAGAAAGAGAGCAAAGGCCAAAACACCGCTCTTGGCTGCATCGCCCGCGCCCTTGGCAATGGAGCCGGGCCCTCCAATTTGCTTCAAGCTCTGATCGCCGAGAACGATCTTGCCGAGAAACTTGAAGGTGGTGACAATGACGTATTGCGTTTGCTCGATGGAGCGCGAGAGCGCGGCCGTCGGCGAATAAGTCCGGCTTAGTGGTTCTCCCGGCTGTACGACATTGACGATGCCAAGCACGCCGAGCTTCATCTTGCCGCCAAAGCTGTCCGGCTCCTCGACCGTGTCAGGAACCACTTTCATTGCTATGTCTTGCCCGTTTCGCTGAAGACTGATTTCCAGTTCTTCGCCGGCGTGGAGCCAGACCGCGCGGCGAATGTCCTCAAACGAGGTCATCGTCTCGCCGCTCACTTTGACAACGCGATCGCCCGCCTTGATGCCCGCCTTTTCGGCCGCCGAACCAGCGCGCACATCGTCGACAACGGGTTCGAAATAGGGTTCTCCAATGAAGGCAAAACTGCCCCAGAAGATCGCTATCGCCAGGATGAAGTTGGCCATGGGGCCGGCAAGAACGATGGCAGCTCTTTGATGGACGGCCTTGCCATGGAAACTCGTCGGCGTGTAGACACGCTCGCTATCAAGCTCAGGCTTACTTGCCGCATTGGCGTCGCCCTCAAAACGGACATAGCCGCCCAGCGGCCACAGGCAAAGCTTCCAGCGCGTCCCTTTCTTGTCTGTAAATCCGAAAAGCTCGCGGCCAAAGCCGATTGAGAAGGCTTCGACCTTCACCCCGCACCAGCGGCCGACGATGAAGTGGCCGAATTCGTGGACGAAGACGATGATCGACAGCGCGACAACAAATGACAGCAGGTAGAACACCGCCGCAAAGGGTGTCACATCCATTAAAGCTTGAAACATGAACTCCGCCTCTTTCTCACCTTGCAAGCAATCAAGGTCCCCTGCCCCTGAATTGCGATGATTTTAAGAAAAACTTAACCACAATCCGGGGCGGACGCTCCATGAATTCCATGTCATGGTTACCGGCTTGGTTACCAGAGGAGCAAGCC
The DNA here is from genome assembly GCA_020029455.1 of Hyphomicrobiales bacterium. Taxonomy (GTDB): domain Bacteria; phylum Pseudomonadota; class Alphaproteobacteria; order Rhizobiales; family Aestuariivirgaceae; genus Aestuariivirga. Next base: position 5,130 of record JAIBJH010000025.1, on the reverse strand, counting down.
TTGTGCCAAAGTACCTGGCTCGCGTACAAAACCTATGAGTGCGGCAGCGCAACTGGCGAAGATCATGCCGTCCACCCGGTCCATGACGCCACCATGTCCTGGAATGAGATTGCCTGAGTCCTTCACGCCAAAATGGCGTTTGAGGGCGCTTTCGAAAATATCGCCGAGCTGGGCACTTACGGCGAGGACAGCAGCCACGAGCGCCAGGGGAATGACGGCGATCAGCAAGGCCTGTGCATAGATGGCCGATGCTGCAGCGGCCCCCGCCATTCCGCCTAGCAATCCTGCCCAGGTCTTGCTGGGCGAAAAGCGCGGCGCCAGTTTAGGTCCGCCGACGGCCCGGCCAGTGAAATAGGCAAAGGTGTCGGTGGCCCAGACAACAAGCAGCAGCCACAGGATGGCATGTACGCCCCAGGCCTGGTTGTGGCGCAGGAGCACGAGGCTCAACACCGGAAAGGCCACATATGGAATGCCGGCATAGGTCCAGACCGTCTTCTCGCCCTCGCGGAGCGAGGCGGCAAAGATGCCAATTGCAGTCAACATCAACACGACGCCAAATGTTGGCAGCACGCCGATCTCCTTCGGCAGGAAGGCGGCGACAATGGCGCCGGCGGCATGGAGCGCGAACTGGGCGGAATTCCTGTTGTGGACGATGCTGCTCCATTCATGGGCAATGAGCACACCGAAGAAGGCCATGAATATCTCGAACCAGATACCGCCCTGCCAGACATCAAGGAGGACGGCAGGAATGAGCAATGCCGCCGAGAGGGTCCGCACGCCGAGGTCCGCCCACCTGCCTTGCGGCAGGATCGGCTTTGGCGGCGCGGAGCTTGGGGCCTCGCTCATGCCGATACTTTCAGGCCGCCGAACCTTCGCTCACGTTCCTGATATTCAGCGATGGCACGCTGCAGAGATGCTTCGTTGAACTCCGGCCAATATTCCGAAAGGAAAACAAACTCGGCATAAGCGCATTGCCAAAGGAGGAAGTTTGAGATGCGCTCTTCACCGCCAGTGCGGATCAAGAGATCAGGATCGGGAATGCCGGCGGTGTCGAGATAAGACTCAAAGAGTTCCGTTGACAGTCCGTTGAGGGCGACCCTGCCGTCTCTCACATCGGCGGCAAGGCGTGATGCAGCCCGTGCAATTTCCTGCCGGCTGCCATAGTTGAAGGCGACCTGCAGGGTGAGACCCTCGTTATCACGCGTCAGATTTTCGGCATCTTCCAGGAGTTTGACCAGCGTGGGTTCCAGGCCTTCGCGCAGGCCGATCACCTTGATGCGCACGCCATTGGCATGAAGCTCCGCTACGTCCTGGCGGATAAAGCGGCGCAACAGATCGAGCAGAAAGGAAACCTCAGTCTGCGGGCGCGACCAGTTCTCGGTGCTGAAGGAATAGATCGTGAGATATTGAATGCCCATATCGCCCGCCGCCTTCACGGCGCGGCGCACAGCTTCGATGCCTTGCCTGTGACCTGCGGTGCGGGGAAGGCCCCGTTCACTGGCCCAACGGCCATTGCCATCCATGATGATGGCGACATGGCGCGGGGGCTTCAATGTCTGGCTTTGTGGCATGGCCTTTCGCCATCACACCTGCATGATCTCGGCTTCTTTTGTCTTCAGGGCCGTGTCGATTTCCTTGGTGGTGTCGTCCGTCAGCTTCTGGACCTCGTCGGCCTTTGTGTTGTGCTCGTCCTCACTCATCATGTGCGCCTTCTCCAGCGCCTTGAGCTGCTCCATGCCGTCGCGGCGCACATTGCGCACGGCAACCTTGGCCTTCTCGGCATATTGGTGGGCGACCTTCACAAGCTCCTTGCGGCGGTCCTGCGTCAAGTCCGGCATGCGCAGGCGGATGACCTGGCCTTCGGTCTGCGGGTTGAGGCCAAGGTTGGAAGCATGGATCGCCTTCTCGACGGCAATCACCAAGCCCTTATCCCAGACATTGATCTGGAGGAGACGCGGCTCCGGCACGGCGACAGACGCCACCTGGTTCAGCGGCATCGAGGCGCCATAGGCATCGACATGGATGGGATCAAGCAATGTTGCCGAAGCGCGGCCGGTGCGTAACCCGCCGAAATCATGTTTCAAGGCATCGACTGCGCCGTGCATGCGGCGTTTCAAATCCTGGGCGTTGTAGGGTGCTGGCGCAGACATCGGCGTTTCCTGTCAGTTCTTTGTCACGGTGGTGAAGCGGCCATTGCCCTGCAGAACAGCTGCGACATTGCCCGCCTCCCGGATGGAAAATACAACGACCGGCACGTTGTTGTCACGGGCAAGAGCAATCGCTGCGGCATCCATGATCTTGAGGTTCTGGGCCAGCACCTCATCGAAAGTGATCGTTTCAAAACGCTTGGCGCCGGGTGTTGTCTTGGGATCGGCGGCATAAACGCCATCGACGCTGGTGCCTTTGAACAAAGCCCCGCACTGCAATTCGGCGGCGCGGAGGGCCGCACCCGTATCAGTGGTGAAATAGGGAAGGCCCGTGCCGCCGGCGCAGATCACCACCCTGCCCTCTTCCAGGAGGTGGCGGCCCTTGGCGGCGGAATAGGTTTCGCAAACCGTAGGCATGGCAATCGCCGAGAGGACGCGCGCTTCGCAGCCCTTTGCTTCCAGCACGCCCTGCATGGCGAGTGCGTTCATGACGGTTGCCATGATGCCCATGTGATCGGCGGCCACACGTTCCATGCCCTTGGCGGCACCTGCGATGCCCCGGAAGATGTTGCCGCCGCCGATCACCAGCGCCACCTGGGCGCCGGTCTTTTGGGCGGCGATCACTTCATCGGCCACACGCCCCACGGTGGCGAGATCGATGCCAAAGCCTTGCGGACCCATCAGCACTTCGCCGGAGATCTTGAGGAGAATGCGCTTATAGCCCGGTTTTGCCATCACTTTTGCCCGTATTCGAGCCACCAAATACCTGTTCGGGTGCGATTCGTCTTGCCATGTCAGCCACTTCAAGGATGGGCAAAGGCAGCCTAAACGCCGTTAACGGCATTTGCGGCACTCAATTAACTGCACGTTAGGCGGGTATCTGTACAGTGGATTGCGACTTCTGGGAGTAGTCCATGACCCTCAACCTCTTTGGCTTCAATGGCCGCATTGGCCGCGGCACGTGGTGGCTGGCACAAGTTGTCGGCATTCCTATTGTCTACCTTATTGGCGCTAGCCTGCTGGTGGGGCTTGTAGCCGCAAGCCCTGCAGATACCGCTCAGGATTTGGATCTCGTCTGGGGTGTATCACTGATCCTCGTACTGATTGCCGCTTTCATCACCGGCGTCTGGATCAACTTCTCGTCGACGATCCAGCGTTACCATGATCGTGGCAAGAGTGGCTTTTGGTCCCTCATTCTGCTCATCCCCTTTATCGGCCCAATCTGGGTGGTCATCGAATGCGGCTTTTGCAGTGGTGAGGAAGGTTCCAACCAGTGGGGACCGCCGCCGGGCTCAGCGCGGAGCGGCGCACTCGCGGAAGAAATTGCTGCGATGAGTTTGGACAATGACACTGCTACGGCTAGAACGGAGGGCAACTACAGCACCTATACAGCCCCGAGGCCCGCAATGGCCTCGCCATCAGGCAGGCCCGTGTTCGGAAAGCTCTAGCAAAAAAGGCCCGGCGCAATGCCGGGCCTTTTCATTTGGAATTGGCAGATACCCTAGTTGCCAGCCATCTTCGCCACCTCGGCGGCGAAATCATCCGTGCCCTTGTCAATGCCTTCACCAAGTTGCATGCGCACGAAGCCCTTGAGCGCCACAGGTGCGCCCGCCTTGTTGCCAGCTTCGGCGATGGCCTGGGTCACGGTCTTGGTGCCGTCATGAACGTAAGGCTGCTCGAGAAGGCAGTTCTCCTTGGCATAGGACTTGAGGCCCGAAGCGATGATCTTCTCCATCACATTAGCGGGCTTGCCGGCGTTCTTCTCTTCGAGGATCGCCTTTTCGCGGGCCAGCACGTCGGCGGGCACGGAGGCGAGATCGAGCGCCACCGGGTTGGTGGCAGCGACGTGCATCGCCAGCATCCGTCCGAAGCTGTTGAGCTCGTCTGCCTTGCCCTTGCCTTCAAGCGCCACCAACACGCCGATCTTGCCCATGCCGGGAGCGGCTTGGTTGTGAACGTAGGTCGAGACGACGCCATTGGACACAGAGAGAGCGGCGGTGCGGCGCACCGTCATGTTCTCGCCGATGGTTGCCACCATCTCGGCCACAAAGGCCGCAACGTCATGGCCCGAGCCGGGGAACTTCATGGTCTTGAGTTTTTCGGAATTGCCATCGGCTTCAAGCGCCAGCTTGGTGATCTCCGCCACCATGGCCTGGAACTTTTCGTTGCGCGCCACGAAGTCGGTTTCCGAGTTCACTTCAACGAGCGCACCCTTCACGCCATTTGCGGCAACGCCGACAAGACCTTCGGCGGCGATGCGGGTTGATTTCTTGGCGGCTTTGGCAAGGCCCTTGGCGCGCAGCCAGTCAACGGCGGCTTCCATGTCGCCCTCTGTCGCCGCAAGCGCTGCCTTGCAGTCCATCATGCCGACACCGGTTTTCTCGCGCAGTGCGCTCACCATTGCAGCTGTAATTGCAGCCATTTGAATTCTCCTGAACATTTCCATTCGTCACCCCCGCGAAGGCGGGGGTCCAGCTTCAAAAGGTGCAAAACCTGAAAGCGGGATTCCCGCCTGCGCGGGAATGACGTTGTTTGGTGTGATTACGCAGCAGGCGCTGCGGCAACTTCTTCCGTGGGCGGAGCTTCGGAGGCGCCAACGTCAACGCCCGAGGAGGTCGCCGACTTGGAGATGCCTTCGATGATCGCCTTGGAAACGAGTTCGCAATAAAGCGCAACGGCGCGCGCGGCGTCATCATTGCCGGGGATCGGGAAGGTGACGCCGGCGGGATCGGAGTTCGTGTCGATCACGGCGACCACCGGAATGCCGAGGCGGTTTGCCTCCTTGATGGCAATTTGTTCCTTGTTGGTGTCGATGACGAAGACTAGGTCCGGGGTGCCGCCCATGTCCTTGATGCCGCCCAACGCCTTCTCCAGCTTGTCGCGTTCGCGCGTCTTGTTGAGGAGTTCGCGCTTGGTGATGCCCTGGCCCTGGCTGGCGATCACTTCGTCCAGCGTGCGCAGATGCTTGATGGAATTGGAAATG
>JAIBJH010000024.1 GCA_020029455.1 Hyphomicrobiales bacterium | reverse complement strand
ATACCACGGAAGGAGAGCACTTTCGAAACGCGGCCCATCTCCACGGTTGAACCGTCACGTGCCAGAAACTTGACTTGCTGGTTTGGTTTCACTGAGCCGGAACGGATACGACCGGTCAGGATGCGGCCAAGGAACGGGTTGGCTTCAAGCGTCGTTGCCAGCATGCGGAAAGGACCGTCTTCGACGACGGGAGGGGCAAAGTGCCTGACCACCAAATCGAATAGCGCGGCCATGTTTTCTTGCGGACCTTCCGGTTTGTCGGCCATCCAGCCATGCTTGGCAGAACCGTAGATGATGGGGAAATCAAGCTGCTCTTCGCTGGCATCTAGGGCGGCAAAAAGATCGAAAACCTCGTTCACCACCTCAATGTGACGCTCGTCAGGGCGATCAATCTTATTGATGCAGACAATCGGACGCAGGCCGATCTTGAGTGCCTTCTGCAACACGAATTTGGTCTGCGGCATGGGGCCTTCGGCGGCATCGACCAGCAGCACCGCGCCATCCACCATGTTGAGAATGCGCTCCACCTCGCCACCGAAATCAGCATGGCCCGGCGTGTCGACGATATTGATGCGGGTCTCCTTCCACATGAGGGAAGTGACCTTTGCCAGAATGGTGATGCCACGCTCGCGCTCCAGATCGTTGGAATCCATGACGCGCTCGCCCACCTTCTGGTTGTCACGGAAGGTGCCGGACTGGGTAAGCAGCCGGTCGATCAAGGTGGTCTTGCCATGGTCGACGTGGGCAATAATGGCAATGTTGCGCAGATTCATGGGAGCGCCAAACTTTCGTTAACTCTAGTGATCAGAGCAAATTCCGCCGGGGTTTCCGCGCCCCGCTGGAAGTGTTTGCTCCAACATATTGATTTCATGCAATTCATTCCGGCATGCCGGAGATCGCGGAGAAGCCGTTAGCAGATGCAGCATGGCTTGGCAATTTATCCTGACGTCAATCATTTGGGACCAGAATCGGCCCATGTTCTCATCGCCCCAGGTGCAACGAACCACTGTGACGCTAACATTTAATGACGGCAGCAGGTCCGTGGTGAGCGTCAAGCTGCCGCTCTCGGGCAAGCTTGCCGAGGTACTCAATAGCCAGGACCAGTTTCTCGACGTGATCTCAGGCACGGGCGAGGCTTATTTCATCGCCAAGTCAAAAGTGGCGCGCGCTGAAGCCACGGAAATCCCACAGGCGAAGCTCAACCAGCAGCGGCGCGGCGCCGACCAGGCGCAGTTCAATCCTTATGCGGTGCTCGGCATTCAAAGCACGGCAAGCAAGGAAGAGATCCGTAGTGCTTATGTTGCCCTTGTGAAGATGTATCACCCGGACCGCTTTCTGACGCTCGATCTTCCCCAGGAAATGAAGGACTACGCCGCGTCCATGCAGGCCCGCATCAATCTGGCCTATGAGCAGATCAGTTAATCCTGTTTCGTAAAGCTGTCGAAGGCGGCAAAGAACTCCGCCCGCACCGCGTCGTTCTCCATCAGAATCTCATGCAATGCGGTGTTGATGGTGACGCTGGCAATGCCGGGCGTCCGGCGCAGGAATTCCTGCGTGGCGCGGTTGTCGACGATGCGCTCGCGGCCTGCGAGAACCATGAGGACCGGGCATGTAAGGCCGGTCCTGTAGGCGCCCGAGCCAAGTTGCTTGATGCTGCGAAGTGCGGCGTTGATCCAAGAATAGGTGGGGCCGCCTGAGCCCAATTCTGGATGTTCCTTCAACAAGCGCGCGTCACGGTCCCAGCGGCGGCGCTCGCTGGTCAAGGGATTGCCGTCAAAAGGCGAGAACAGGGACGGCGCCTTCCTGTAGCCAGGAATGACAGATCCACCCAAGCCTGCCGCAAGCGCCGTGGCCGACAGGAGAAAGGCAAGCCAAGGCGGCCATCTGCCGTAGTTGAAGTCCAGCAACGGAGAGGTGATGACGGCGCGCTGGAACCAGTTCTTGTTCACAAGATTTCGCAGCAGGATGTGGCCGCCGGTCGAATGCGCTAGCGCGATGTAGGGCGGCGGGCAGGACGGCAGGACGAGAAGCTCCATGATGGCGCGCAGGTCGCTGTCATATTGCCGGAAACTGAGGATGTGGCCGCGGTTGCGGTCCTTGAGCTGACGGGTCGAGCCGCCCTGCCCGCGCCAGTCGAAACCCACAACGTGAAAGCCGCGGCGCGCGAGGTCACGCATGGTTTCATAGTATCGTTCGAAAAACTCGGCGCGCCCATTCATGATGACAACGGTGCCGCGCGTCGCCGTGCCCGCAGCGGGCGGCACGGATACGGCGCGGAGCTTCACGCCGTCTGCCGCCGGAAAGACATGGGCCGCCGCTCCCTGAGGGGCGCGACTTTCCGGCGTCTCAAAAATGCGATTCAGTGATTCCATGGCGAAGCCAGCGCTTTAGCCGCTGGCCCCGGCCAATGCGAGGGAGAAGTTCCGCTAGAGCTTCTTGACGTCCACCACTTCGCCCGACGATGCCGTGAGCCTAATGAGGAACGACTTGCCGCCGCGGGATGCCGTATATGTGTAGGTATCGCCGGTGCAGGTCTTGGGCTTCACCTCGGCAAAACCATAGCCCGTCACGACTGCCGCACCCGCCGTGCAGCCGATGCCCTTGGGAGCGGGCCCAGGAGCCGCTTTCGCGCTGGCAGTTGCCGTAGTAACCGGGGCAGGAGCAACCTTGTTCTGTGTAATGATATTGCTCTTCGGCTTATTATCTTCGGGCAAGGTTGCCGCGGATGCCGATGTCGTGACCAGCGGTTTTATCACCGGCTTGGGCACTGGCTTTGCGGCAGTTGCGGCCGTTTTCTTCTTGGCCGCCTTCTTCTTGGCGGGCTTCTTCACCACAGGCTCAAGGTCTTCGTCGTCCTCATAGAGCCACCACATATCCTCGGCGCGAAGGTTGCGTTTGAGTTTGCGGGGAACATCGCCTTCGTCGTCGTCGTAATAATAGGCGGAATCATCCTCGTCGTCCCGGCCACCGGGGAAAACATCGATCAGGGGAAAGTAGGTATGGCGCCGCCAGCGATGATCGGCTTCGGCCGGCGCGGCAAGGGCCATGATGCCCACCGATGCGAGAATGGAGAGAGAAACAATACGCAACATGTCAGCACCCCTTAATTGACTCGTTTCATCGAGAGTAGATCGCCGGTCGAACGGCTCACTTTCAAGGCATAGGCCTTGCCTTTCCAGCGTGCGGAAAACTTGTAGCTCGCTCCGCCGCAGGAGACTGTCTTAACTCTGGTGAAGCCGCGATGTTCCAGCATGTCCTTTGCTTCGGCGCAAGTGACGCGATAGAGCCTATCAACCAGAAGGTCGCGGTCAGGCCCAAAGCAGTTATTGAAAACGCCCAACCGGCAACTAATCCTATGGGCAAATGGCGAATGCTCGCCGGCCTGGCCAGCGTGGGATTGACCAGCATAAGACTGGCCAGCGCTCAAAAATGCCAACGCCGTCAGCATTGCCGCAGCTGCATTCTTCCAAAACATCGTGCTCGGTTCCCCTTTTCGAGCTTTGCTAGCGTAGAATCTGATCATGGCCAAATGTTGCTGGGAGGCACCGGCATGGCGCCTCCCGATTATCGTTGAGGGGCGGGAACGGCCGCCCCCTCACTTCTCAGTAGATCTCGCGGACGGAAATAATCCGGCCGCTGCGCGAATTGACGGAGATAATGAAAGAATCTCCGCGCTTGCGGGCCTTGTAGCTGTAACGTGCGCCGTCGCAGTCAACAGCCCTTACCCTGCGGAAGCCGGCCCACTGGACGCGCTCCTTGCCCTGCCAGCAAGAGATGCGGTGACCGTAGCGATCGCGGCGGTTGAACCGGGGATAGTAGCGGGGATCACCCAAGAAGTGGCGATCTGGATCATAATCATCGTCCCAGCCCGGCGCACCGACGCCGACAAAAACATCTACATCTGCCTTGGCGGCAGTCGTTGCTGCTACGGCAGCGCCCACAAGAGCAGCGGCCACAAGGGCCGATTTCAAAAACTTACGCATAAACATTCTCACATCTCCTTCAACTACTTAAGCGGACCACCCCGGAAATTGGCCGCCGTCCATAGCGTGACGCTAACCAAGCCAAGTTGAACGAATACCAAAGCGCCCGTTCATCTGCGGTTCATTTTCAAGGTCATTTCATGGCAGCCTTCCCCTTGAAACCAGCATCCGCATTCCTAAATCTGAAGGGCAGGCGCCAACCGGGTCTGCAGGTTCAAGACCGGCCCGCTCATGGGCGGTCGCACAAACACATGGCTTCAAGGAGAATGTGACATGTTTGACTATACCCCCTTTTACCGCTCTTCCATCGGCTTCGACCGCTTGTTCCGCCTTCTCGATGAGGCGCAGAACCTCGAGCCGCAAAGCTATCCGCCCTACAACATCGAACGTGTGGGCGAGAATGAATACCGCATCACCATGGCGGTTGCTGGCTTTGGCGAGAAGGACCTCGCCATCGAATCGAAGGGCAATGCGCTGACCGTCACCGGCAAGAAGGCCGACAAGGTGGAGACCGCAGGCGAAGTGCTGCACCAGGGCATAGCCAACCGCAGCTTTGAGCGCCGCTTCCAACTGGCCGACTATGTGGAAGTGACTGGCGCGGAACTTGCCAATGGACTGCTGCATGTCTCGCTGAAGCGGGAAGTGCCGGAAGCGCTGAAGCCGCGGCAGATCGCCATCGCCTCCGGCTCAAAGCCGAAGCAGATTGAGGCCAAAGCAGCGTAACTGAGACGGCGAGTCAGTTGCGTGAGGAGGGCAGCGCAGTTTGCGCTGCCCTCTTTTATTTTACCAAGAGTTGTGCGGCAGAACGCCGGTAGACCGCTACAATGAGCAGCAAGGCACCTGCTGCAACAAGCGCCAGGGCACCAAAGACTGCGTTGACGTTTTCGGCAGCCGCAATGATCCCCAAGCACCATGGCAAGATGATGCGCGGTAAGCCACCCACAAAAGCCGTGAAGCTCAAGGCGCTGGCGCGGGCCTGCGGAGCGAGGCTGCCTGCAAGAGAAAAAAGGCTTGGAAAGACAACTGCGAGCCCCGAGCCCACGGCCGCAAAAGCAATGACCGAAATCCAGAAGCTGGGTGCGATGCCCAGCACCGCAAATCCTGAAATTGCAATAGCAAGGCTTGCTGACATGATTTTCAGGTCGCCGAAGCGGGTGCGCAGCCTGTCACCAAAGAGGCGCATGGTCCCGGCACAGAGACCGTAGAATGCAAGGCCGAGCCCCGAGATGGCGGCAAGCTCAGGAGCGGTGGCCGCCAGAAGCTGGCCGGACCACTGGATCGAGGCCACTTCGCAGGTCACGTTGAATCCGGCGGCAATGCCGATGAGGGCCAGAAGCCGCAGCGGCAATGGGGCAGATGGTTTTTGCGTTTCGTGGGCATGGCCCAGGCGGGCGGGCGCGTGGCGGTAGACGGTGATCCATGCCAGGGCGAGAGGCACGATGGCAAACAGAACGCCCATCCAGGGCTTGAACTCCACCGACACGATGCTGCCAAGCAAGGCGCAGGCGGCAAGCACCAACATCACCGTGCCGTGGTAAGTATTGAAAGACGCAATGCGACGCTCCTCTTCCACAATCGAAGCCTCGGCGTTCATGAAAAGATCAATAGTGCCAAGCACGGCGCTGAGGACGAGGAAGGAAATGATGAAGGCTGCCACGGAAGTGACGGTCAAGGCGTAAAGCAGAGCAATGGCGCTCACTGGCAGCATGACCAGCAGCACGGTGCGGTGGCTGGCGAAACGGTTGATGAGGCCGCCCGCGCTCATGCAGAGAATATTCGTCGCCATGCCGAGGCTTCCGGCAAGGCCAAAGTGCCAGGGCGAAACGCCCGCTTGCTGCACCAGCACGGGAAGCGAGCCCACATGGGTTCCCACAATGCTGCCGAAGGCGGCAAAGGTGAACAGCATTGCGAGATGGGGTTTGTTCAAGGGATCAGCCGCGCCCGACCAATGGCATCTTGGTGGCCATCACCGTCATGAAAAGAACGTTGGCCGAGAGAGGTAGCGAGGCCATGTGCACAATGGCGCGCGCCACCTCATTCACATCCATGGTGGGCTCCGGCTTCAGGGAACCATCGGCCTGAGGCACGCCGCCCGCCATGCGCGCGGTCATATCGGTTGCGGCGTTGCCGATATCAATCTGGCCGCAGGCGATGTTGTATTTGCGGCCATCGAGCGAGGTTGATTTCGTAAGTCCGGTGATGGCGTGTTTGGTTGAAGTGTAGGGTGCGGAATTTGGGCGTGGCGCGTGAGCTGAAATGGAACCGTTGTTAATGATGCGGCCACCTTGCGGGTCTTGGCTCTTCATCAGCTTGAAGGCTGCCTGCGTGCAGAGGAAGGGCCCGGTCAGATTGGTGTTCACCACATTGGTCCATTGCTCGAAGGTCAAATCCTCAAGCATGATGGTGCCCGGCGCACCCGTGCCGGCATTATTGAAGAGCACGTCGAGACGGCCAAATTCCCGTTTCGTCTCGGCGAAGAGATGGGCAACGGATTTCGGGTCCGTGACATCAGTGGCAACGGCGATGGATTTGCCCTTGATCAGTCCTTGCGTGTCCTTGAGCTTGTCCAGCGTGCGGCCTGCCAGAACCATGGCGTAGCCCGCTTCTCCCAGTGCAATTGCGCAGGCGCGGCCAATGCCGGAGCCGGCGCCCGTCACCAATGCCACTTTCATGTCACGTCCCTTCAGATGATTGTCAGATGATTCCGGCAGCTTCGGCAATCAAGCGCTCGCCCGCGACAATGGCAAGGGAATCGCCCATCTCTGCCTTCAGCCCTGCCATGTGCATGGCGCGGAGATAGCGCGAGGCGATGCCCGACGAAGCTAATACAAGATAGAGGCCATCGCGCTTGCGTTGCTTCGTGGCATGCGCCACTTCCGCGCCAATCAACAGACCGGACAGGTAGGACGACAACGCCTCGGGGCCTACCTCATTGTAGAGGCCGAGACTTCGCACAGAAAATAGGCTGTGAAGAAGCCCCGCCGGATCGGCAAGTGCCTTTTCCACGCCGCGCATGAAGGCAGCCTTATCGTCCCCGTCACCCGTCATCAGACGGCCGAGGATGGAATGGTTGCGGTAGAGCGCGAAACTCTCACCCGTCACATAAGTTTCGAAACGGACTATCTTGCCATCTTCGACATCGATCCATTTGCTGTGGGTGCCGGGCGTTACGAAATGCGCCGCGCCAGAGTTGAGGCTGCCGAAGACTTGCGTCTCCTCACTGCGCATCACGTCATGGCCCAGGCTCTCGCTTTTCATGTGAAGGCCAGTAGAAAAATGAACGGTACGGCCAGAGGTCAGGCTCTTGGTGATAATGGCCTTTGCCAGTTCCTTTGGCCCCGCGGGACAGTCGACATATGGAAGTTCGACCCAGCCCTGGCGCGAGGTGATCATGCCTGCTGCGACAACTGGCAAGCCTATGTCCCAGCCACGCAAATGTGTTTCGAGCGCTTGCTCGAAGGCCCCGTCCTTCACCGCGAGTATGCCGTCGCTGGAACGGCGTTCATCCAATACCCCTCCGTCTGCATTAACGTGATAGGCGCGGAAGGATGTGGTGCCCCAGTCAACCGCGATGAAGGGCCTTGTCATGCGGGCTTGACGCCACCCGGCTTGAAGGTCTGCTTCATAGCCTTCAAAGGATTACGCAAAGGAGCACCGAAGGGCGGCGCTTCGATTTCAAAGACGTCACCATCTTCAGTCGAAAAGCCATCGGCAATCGAAAGTGTCGCCGTACCAAAATAGTGAATGTGCAGATCTCCCGGCACGCGGAAGGCATCATATTTGAAGTGATGATACTCAAGATTTTCCAGCGTGTGACTCATATTGCCTTCGCCGGTCACGAAGGGCTTCTCCCAAATCACTTTTCCCTTGCGGAGAATGCGGCTTATGCCTTCCACATGGGAGGGCAGTTTGCCGAGCAACAGTTCCGGGCCGATGGCCGAATGGCGGAGTTTGGAGTGGGCTAAGTAGAGATAGTTCTGCCGCTCGGTGACATGATCTGAATACTCATTGCCCAACGCAAAGCCCAACCGCAGCGGCTTGCCATTTGGTGCAATCCAATAGAGCCCCGCCACTTCCGGTTCCTCGCCGCCATCAAGGGCGAATGACGGTTTCGGCAATGGCTTTCCGGGCGCCACCAACCAGCGGCCATCGCCCTTGTAGAACCATTCCGGCTGCACGCCCGCTTTGCCTTTTGTTGGCTTGCCGCCCTCAAGACCCATCTTGAACATCTTCAAGCTGTCGGTGAGCGTGTCTTCCGTTGTGTCGAGTTTCTTATGCATGGAGTCACGCGCCGCGGCAGAGCCCAGATGAGTGAGGCCTGTGCCGGTGATGATGCAGTGGGCGGGATCGGGATGATCGACCGGAGGCAGCACACGTTTTTCCTTGAGGGCCGCGCCATAATTCTCGGCACGCGATGAAGCGAACGCCTTGGCCAGCACCGCCATGGATTTTCCCTGCGCATGGGCCTTGGCGGCAAGCTGCAACGTGGTGGTGACACCTTTCAGTGGATGCAGGCCATCTGCCTCGACTGTTGCGATTTGGCGCTTGCCCTTGTCATTGACATATTGAACGAGATTCATGTTTCACCCTGCAAAATGGTTCTTCTCAAATCCTGAAATGCCCGGTGCAAAGCAGAAGATGCCGCCCTGCAGCGGATAGCGCTTGAGTGTCTCCGCGCTCCGGTGAGCGCGTGAACTGGTGACGTAGATCACATCCAGTTTCGGCCCGCCGAAACAGACGCAAGTCGGTCGCGTGGCCGGCATCGGGATGACTTTGTCGATACGGCCCTTAGGATCAATGCGCAGCACACAGGCCGCATCCCAGCGGGCGCTCCAGAGACAGCCATCGGCATCGACGGTCGCGCCATCGGGATGACCGTAATCCTTCGAGTCATTCAATACGCGGCGGTTGCCGATGACGCCATCGACGGGGTCAAAATCATAGGCAAAGGTCAGGTGATTGCGGCTATCTGAGAAATAGAAGGTCTTGCCATCGGGCGACCAGCAGGGACCATTGGAGACGCCGATACTTTGTTCCATGAGAGCCGACTTGCCCTTCGCACCGACGCGATAAAGCCGGCCAGTGTCAGCGTTGATGTCGAGATCATCGCCATGGGGTCCGATGTTTTGCATCATCGTGCCAACCCAGAATCTCCCCTGAGGATCGCAGGCGCCGTCATTGAAGCGGTTGCCCAAGGCTTTCGTGTCTTCGGGGAAGGCGAAGGGAGAGATCGCTCCTGTCACTTCATCGAAGGCATAGAGCCCATCCTCACCGCCAAGGATGAAACCTCCCCGGGTGCGGCGCGCGATAGCCGTCAACAGAACATCCGAATGCCACAGCCGGTGCTCGCCGGTCTCGGGGGTGAAGCGGAGGATGCGCGAGGGCCGCGCAATATCCAGCCACCACAGGCTCCGGGTCGCCACATCCCAAAGGCAACCTTCGCCAAGGTTATCCTTCGAATCCACCAGGCATGTCACCGGCCACTGCATGGGCGTTCTTTTGTCGTACAAATGCGAAAACCGCAAGCACCGGGGTTTGCCTGTCATGCCATCGAACAGGCTGGGCGGTTATTGCATTTTTCCGCTCCGCCATTATGTATCGCATCATCTTTCGCATCAGGGATTCTCTTATGGCCGACGCCGACCGCACCACACTGAAAAGACTTGAACATGCGGTCGAAGGCATCATCCTCGCCTCGCGCTGGCTCCTCGTCGTGTTCTATCTGGGCCTGGCGCTGTCCCTTGGCCTTTATGCTATTTCGTTTGCCCTCAAGCTCTTCGAATATCTGAGCAAGGTGATGGTGCTGGATGATGCCGAGGCCATCCTCAAGATCCTGGCTTTGATCGATGCCAGCCTCGTGGCCAGCCTTGTCGTCATGGTGATTATTTCCGGCTATGAGAATTTCGTGAGCCGTTTCGACAATGTGGAAGACCAGAACGGCGAGCTGTCGTGGCTCGGTAAAATCGATGCGGGTTCATTGAAGGTCAAGGTGGCGTCCACCATCGTGGCCATCTCATCCATTCACCTGCTGCAGGTCTTTCTCAATTCCAACCAGTATACCGCCGAGAAGATCATGTGGCTGACCATCATGCACATGGCCTTTGTCGCGTCCGCCCTGCTTCTCGCTTATATCGACCGGCTGATGGGCAAGAAGGCCAAAGCCACGGATTGAGGAAACAGATGTCACGCATCGTTTATGTGAACGGCGAATTCCTGCCGGAGAAGGATGGCAAGATTTCGATCTTTGATCGCGGCTTTCTCTTTGCCGATGGCGTCTATGAGGTGACGCCCATCGTCAATGGCAAGCTTGTCGACTATGACGCGCATATGGAGCGGCTCGAACGTTCACTTAAGGAACTGAAGATGGCGTGGCCCTGCACGCCGGCCGAATTGCGCAATGTCCATGAGGAACTGGTCACGCGCAATGACCTCAAGGAAGGCATCATCTACATGCAGGTGACGCGCGGCAACGCAGACAGACAATTCAACTTTCCGAAGGACGCCAAATCCTCACTTGTTGCTTTCACCCAGGTAATGGCGCTGGTCGACAACGCCAATGCCCGCACCGGCGTCAAGATTGTCACCACGCCCGATCTCCGCTGGCTAAGGCGCGACATCAAGTCGGTGATGCTGTTGGCACCTGTTCTCGGTAAGCAGGAGGCTTACGAGAAGGGCGCCAATGAAGCCTGGATGGTGGAAGATGGCAAGGTGACGGAAGGTACGTCATCAAACGCCTATATCGTCAAGGACGGCAAGGTGATCACACGCCCGCTCTCCAATCGCATCCTCGCGGGTTGCACGCGCCGCGCCCTCTTCCGCCTCGCGAAGGAACATGGTGTGCAGGTCGAAGAACGCGCCTTCTCGGTGGATGAAGCGCTGGCGGCTGACGAAGCCTTTCTCACCTCTGCCTCGCAGTTTGTGATGCCGATCACCGAAATTGATGGGCACCGCGTTGGTGGCGGACAGCCGGGACCCGTGACGCGCAAGCTGCGCGAGATCTTCCTGCAGGAAGCACAGAGCGTTTAAAGCAAAGGAAACTCCGGCGCGTCCACCATCGCGCCATGGGTCAAGGTCACACCGCGAAATGGTGGCGAAGTCTTGATGCCTTCACGCTTGGCATAGCGCACATTGTCACCGAGGAGCCGCAGGGAAAAGGCGCGGCGCTGTTCGCTTTGCGACTTGTTGGCGGGTGCGCCATGGAGCGTCATGTAGTTGAAGGCCACGGCATCGCCCGGTTCCAGCGCCCAACCAATGACGTTGAACTTGTCGCGGTTGCCGTTGATGTCTGGAACGGGCTCCAACCCGTCACCCTCATTAAGCGGCGTCTTGTCGAAGCGTTCGGGGCGGTAGTACTTGCCCCACTTATGTGAACCGGCGACAAATTCCAGCGTGCGTTCACGCGGAATGTGATCAAGCGGAATCCAGAGCGAAACTGTGTCCGTGCCATCCACACAGTAATAGGGCTGGTCCTGGTGCCAGGGCGTTGCCACATCCGCTCCCGGCTCCTTCACCAGCACATGTTCATGGAAGAGGCGCACGGTTTTCGTGCCCATAAGCTGGCGGCCGATTTCCGCTGCACCCGAGTTGAAAATGAATTCGCGGTATTCGGGAATGCGGTTCCAGTTGCAATAGTCACCAAAGAAACGTCCGCCGCCATCCTTGCCCTGGTAGATCCTCACATCAGCGCTGGGTTCAGCCATGTTGCGGGCAATGCCGGCGCGCAATGTATCAACCCAATCACTGAACAGGCCGTGCAGTGCAACGGCGCCGTCGCGGTGGAAGGCTTCAATCGTGTCCTTGTCCAACTGTGTCATAGCCGATACTCCATAGCATTGCCTTTAACGCTGGCTCACACGCCAGTTGGGATTGATCCACGGCTCCAGATTGGATGGCGGCAGGGGATCGCGGCCCAGAATGTGATCCGAGGCTTTTTCACCAATCATAAGCGTGGGTGCGTTGAGATTGCCGTTGGTCACTTGCGGCATGATGGAACTGTCCGCAACGCGCAGGTTTTCGATGCCAATGACTCGGCATTCAGAATCAACCACGGCCATGCGATCCTTCTTTGCGCCCATTTTGCAGGTGCCGGTCGGGTGAAAGGCCGTTTCGCTATGGTCGCGGATGAAGTCGTCGATCTGGGCTTCTGTCTGCACTTTCCTTCCCGGTTGGATTTCCTCGGCGCGGAAGGGCTTCAGCGCCTTCTGCTGCATGATTTCGCGGGTGAGTTTCACGCAGGCGCGGAATTCCGTCCAGTCATCCGGGTGTCCCATGTAGTTGAAGAGGATGCGCGGGTTATCGAGCGGGTTATTGTTCCGTATGCGGACAAACCCCCTGGACTTGGTGCGCATGGGACCGACATGAACCTGGAAGCCGTGCCCCGGAAAGGCGGCGCGCCCGTCATAGCGCACGGCGGCAGGCAGGAAATGATACTGGATATCCGGGTAGTCGATGCCCGCGGCAGAACGGATGAAGCCGCAGCTTTCAAAATGATTGGTGGCGCCGAGGCCCGATTGGAAGAACAGCCATTCCGCGCCGATCAGCGCCTTCGAGCCGATGTTGAGCTTGCCGTTGAGGGTAATGGGCTGCTTGCACTTCACCTGGAAATAGATCTCCATGTGGTCATGGAGATTCTCGCCCACACCCGGCAAATTGTGTAGCACGGACACGCCTGCCTCTTTCAGCACAGCGGCAGGGCCGATGCCTGAAAGCTGCAAAAGCTTCGGCGAATTGATGCTTGAGGCAGCGACGATCACCTCGCGGTTGGCGCGGGCGGTGTAAAGATTGTGGCCACGGCTGTACTCCACGCCGACGGCTTTCTTGCCTTCGAGCAAAATGCGCCGCGCATAGGCGTAGGTGACAAGCTTGACGCGCTTGGTATTGCGCGCCGGGCGCAGGTAAGCATTGGCGGCAGACCAGCGGAAGCCGTTGTGAACGGTCATTTCCATGGGGCCGAAGCCTTCCTGCTGGTGGCCGTTATAGTCGGCCGTGACCGGATAGCCAGCTTGTCTACCTGCCTCGATGAAGGCCTGGTAGAGCGGATTGAGGCGGGTGCCCCGCTTGATGTGCATGGGCCCCGCGGTACCGCGCCAACCCTCCTCGCCGCCATGGGCATTTTCCATGCGCTTGAAATAGGGCTGCACATGCTTGAAGGCCCAGCCCTTGGCGCCCATCTCTTCCCAGACGTCGAAGTCGCGGGGGTGGCCACGCACATAGACCATGCCGTTGATGGAGGACGAGCCACCCACCACCTTGCCGCGCGGCGTCACCATGCGGCGACCGCCAAGATGGGGCTCTGGTTCCGTCTCAAAGCCCCAATTGTAGCGCTTCATGTTCATGGGGATCGACAGCGCCGAGGGCATCTGGATCAGGGGGCCCCGGTCGGTGCCGCCATATTCCAGCACCAGCACCGTGTGGCCAGCCTCGGACAGGCGATGGGCCATGACAGAACCGGCTGAGCCGGAACCAACGATGATATAGTCGAACGAAGCCGTCATGGCTCTCCTTTTAGGCCAGAGCGCTGCCCCAACGGAAGCGCGCGAACGTCATGGCATGGGCAGAAACCGTCCCCTGGTTTTGACTCACGCCGCGCGATCTGGAATGATCGAGAAAAGTCTGCGGGTGAATATGGATCGTCTCTTGGGCGCGGATGAGTTGCATCCCGCCGAAATCTTCAACGGCACTGGAACCTCTTCCTATGTGCTGATCTGCGAACATGCCAGTAACCGCCTGCCCAGGGCGTTGGGCGGTCTTGGCCTCAAGCCCGGCGATCTTGAACGACATATCGCCTGGGACATTGGTGCGGCGGGGACGGCGCGCATCCTTTCCAAGCTCCTTGACGCCCCGCTCATCCTGCAGCGCTATTCGCGGCTCGCCTATGACTGCAACAGACCGCCTGAATCCGAGGGTGCCATGCCCGAGACGAGCGAGATTTTCGACATTCCCGGCAACAGAAAACTCACTCCAGAGAAAAGGCTGGCGCGGATTACCGGGCTATACCGGCCTTTCATGGATGCCATTGCTGCTTTCCTCGACGAGCGCGCGGCCAAGGGCCAGCACACTATCCTTGCTTCGATCCACTCTTTCACGCCGGTTTACAAGGGCAAGGAACGTCATCTGGAACTCGGCCTGTTGTTCGATCGCGACGCCTGGCTTGCCAATTTCATCCTGAAAGCCTTTCCGGGCGACAAGGCGCGGCTCAATGAGCCATACGGCCCGAAGGATGGCGTCATGCACTTGTTGAACCTGCAGGCCGCGCCGCGCGGCCTTAAGCATGTGATGATTGAAATCAGGAACGATCTTATTCAAGACCACGCCGGCCAGAACATTTGGGCTAACCGCCTGACGGTGCCCATGGCGCAGGCGGCAACAATACTGGGAGGAGAAAATGGCCATAGGAACGCTCACATTCGCTGAGCTCAAGAAACAAGTGAAGGCGGGGGCCGTCGATACGGTGATTGCCGCCTTCCCCGACATGCAGGGCCGCCTCATGGGCAAGCGCTTCGAGGCCAACTTCTTTGTTGATGGTGCCTATGAAGAGACGCACGGCTGCAATTATCTGTTGGCCGTTGACGTCGATATGGAGCCGGTGCCGGGTTACAAGTCAGCAAGCTGGGAAAAGGGTTATGGCGACTATGTCATCAAGCCTGATCTTGCGACTATCAGGCTCTGTCCCTGGCTGCAGAAAACCGCGCTGGTGCTGTCGGATATTCTCGACCATCACGACCATTCGCCGGTGCCGCATGCGCCACGTAACGTCCTGAAGCGGCAGTTGGAACGGCTCTCTAATCTCAAGATGATGGCCTATTTCGCCTCGGAGCTTGAGTTCTATGTCTTCGATCAGAGCTTCAAGGATGCCTATGCGGGCGGCTATCGCAATCTCACCACGCCGTCTCATCTCAATGAAGACTACAACATCCTGCAGACGACCAAGGACGAGAACCTGATGCGGGCGATCCGCAATTGTCTTTATGGCGCAGGCATCACGGTTGAGAATTCCAAGGGCGAAGCCTGGGCCGGCCAGGAAGAAATCAACGTCCGCTATGACGCGGCGCTTCCCATGGCAGACACCCATGTGTTTCTGAAACATGCCTCCAAGGAAATTGCGCAAACGCTGGGCCAGTCACTCACTTTTATGGCGAAACCCAACTATGCTTGGGCTGGAAGCTCTTCCCACATCCACCAGTCTCTGTGGAGTGCCGATGGCAAGACGCCGATGTTCCATGACAAGGCGGGCGACCACGGCATGTCGGAAATGATGAAGCACTATGTTGCCGGGCTTCTCGCCCATGCCAGCGAGATCACCTATTTCCTCGCGCCCTATATCAACTCCTACAAGCGCTATATCGCCGGCACCTTTGCGCCGACACGGGCCGTGTGGAGTTTCGATAACCGCACCGCCGGCTATCGCCTGTGTGGCGCTGATTCAAAAGCGATCCGCATTGAATGCCGCGTTGGTGGGTCCGACCTTAATCCCTATCTCGCCTTCTCGGCGCTGCTCGCCGCAGGGCTTCATGGCATCGAGAACAAACTGGCGCTGGAACCTGCCTTCTCCGGCGATGCCTATGACAAATCAAAAAAGCTGCGCGAAATTCCCAAGACACTGCGCGAAGCGACAGAACTCCTGGATCGCTCCCAACTGCTGCGCAAGGCTTTCGGCGATGACGTGATCGACCACTATGTGCACACGGCCCGCTGGGAACAGTTTGAATATGACCGCCGTGTCACCGACTGGGAAGTGCGCCGCGGGTTTGAGCAATACTAAGGAAGAGACAAGAGATGATCCCCAATCGTAATTTCGGTTTTCCAACCCCCATCCGCTTCGGCGCGGGGCGGGTGAAAGAGCTGCCTGCCTTCTGCGACGCTGCCGGAATGAAAAGGCCGCTGTTCGTTACCGACAAGGGACTTGCCGGCACGCCGATGGTGAAAGATATCCTCGCCAATCTGGCAGGCGCAGGGCTTGGCTCTGCCATGTATTCGGATGTGCGGCCCAACCCCACGGAGGAAAATGTGCTGCAGGGTTGCAGGGCCTTCCGTGACGGTGGGCATGACGGCGTTATCTGCTTTGGTGGCGGCTCCGCGCTGGACACGGGCAAGATGATCGCGCTGATGCATGCGCAGTCGATTTCAATTTTCGACCTGGAAGATATCGGTGACTGGTGGACGCGTGCTGATGCATCGAAAGTGGCACCCAATATCTGTATTCCGACGACGGCAGGAACGGGTTCCGAAGTGGGGCGCGCCGGTGTCATCACCCATCCGGGAACCCATGAGAAGAAGATCATCTTCCACCCAGATGTGATGCCGAAATTCGCCGTGCTCGATCCGGAAGTCACGGTGGGGCTGCCGCCGAAACTTACGGCAGCCACGGGCTTTGATGCCTTTGCCCATTGTCTCGAGGCTTATTGCGCGCCGTTCTATCATCCGCTGGCAGCGGGCGTTGGCCTTGAAGGCATGCGCCTCATCAAGGAAAACCTCGCCAGGGCGGTGAAGAAGGGCAAGGACATCGACGCGCGTGGCAACATGCTGGTCGCTTCCACCATGGGAGCCACCGCCTTTCAGCGCGGGCTTGGCGCTATCCACGCGCTCTCGCATCCGTTCGGCGGGCTTTATGACGCCCACCACGGCACGCTCAATGGCATCATTATGCCCTATGTGTTGAAGGCGAACCGCCGCAAGATCGAGAAGGAAATCGAGCGCGCCAGCGCCTATCTTGGCATCAAGGGCGGCTTCAGTGGATTCCTTAAATTCGTGCTGGCGCTGCGCAAGGAAGTCGGGATTCCGCACCGCCTCGCCGATATCGGCATCGATGCAAAGCGGCTTGATGAAGTGGCTGCCATGGCAATCAAGGATCCGTCTGCAGGAGGCAATCCCATCCAGTTCACCGTGAAGCAGTACAAGGCGCTGGCGAAGAAGTGTGTTGTCGGCGATCTCTGATCGCCAATGCGCAGCACCAAGGCCATCCAGATCATCAATGCCCATGCCGAAGGGGAAGTGGGCGATGTGATTGTGGGTGGGGTGGCACCGCCGCCGGGTGAGACGATCTGGGAGCAATCGCGTTTCATTGCCCGCGACCAACGCTTACGGAATTTCGTGCTGAACGAACCGCGCGGCGGCGTGTTTCGTCACGTGAATTTGCTGGTGCCGCCAAAGAATCCGAAGGCGCAGATGGGTTTCATTGTCATGGAACCGGAAGACACGCCGCCCATGTCGGGTTCCAACTGCATCTGTGTTGCAACGGTTTTGCTCGACACTGGTATCATTGCCATGCAGGAGCCGGAAACGCGGCTCATATTGGAAGCACCAGCGGGATTGATCGAGGTGCGGGCGGCATGCGCGCATGGCAAGGCGCAATCGATCACATTGCGTAATGTGCCAGCTTTCGCCTCACACATTGGTGCAACCATCGAAGTCGATGGCGTCGGCAAAGTGAAAGTGGACACAGCCTATGGCGGTGACAGCTTCGTCATGGCTGATGCGGCGGATTTCGGCCTTTCCATCGCGCCAAGGGATGCGCGGCAGGTGGCGGAGATGGGCCGCAAACTGGTGAAGGCCGCCAATGAACAATTGCCGTTCCATCATCCGGATTTACCAGAATGGAAGCACTATTCCTTCTGTTTCATGCGTGGGGCCCTTGAGAAGGAGAATGGCGTTCTCACTTCGCGCAATGCCTGCGTTGTCAATCCCGGCAAACTGGACCGTTCGCCCACAGGCACGGGCTGTTCGGCGTTGATGGCGGTACTGCACGCCAAGGGATTGATGAAGGCAGGCGACAGCTACATCGGCCGCTCGGTGATCGAATCGCGTTTCACCGGCCACATTGCTGACGAAACTTCAGTTGGCGGAAAGCCCGCCATCATTTCGGAAATTACCGGCCGCGCCTGGATCAGCGGGCAAACGACACTGTTGCTTGATCCCGATGATCCCTGGCCCGCAGGCTACAAGGTGTCAGACACTTGGCCGAACAACTGAAGTTCAACAGGGCTGGCCGTCGTTCAGTTTCATCATGCCGCGGATGAGCTTGTAGCCGAGCCACAGCAGGAACAGCACATAGGCGGGCCATGTGATGATGATGCCGATGCCGAGCGTCGCAATGGTGAAGACCAGAAGCAGAATGGCAACGACCAAGGCGATCGTCATTGTAGAAGCGATGTTGG
>JAIBJH010000170.1 GCA_020029455.1 Hyphomicrobiales bacterium | reverse complement strand
CACAATCACTTGAGTAGTGCGTGCACAGAATGGCGTTGCGCAAAGGACACATATTATTTTCGTCATAAAGCAGCCCTTTTGCGGCCCGCCAATCGCCCCATCCCGCGCCCATGTTGGGACTACCAAACGGCGACTTGCAGAGGGTGATCAAATGAAATTCTTCAAAGCTACAATTCTTGCCGGCGCCGTGATGCTGCCCATAGCAATGTCTGCCCAGGCGGCGGACATTGACGATCCGGTTGTCGACGAATCGGCCCCCGCAGATCCGGCCCCGGCCGATCCGTCACTCATCGGTCTTTATCTGCGTGGTGACGTGGGCTGGTCCATTCTAGATGTGCAGGGTGGCAGCGATGACGATAATTTCGTCATAGGCGGCGGCATCGGCTACCAGTTCAGCGATCTCTTTCGCGTTGACGTGACGGCTGACTTCAGCGGTGAATATGAGGTTGCTCCGGGCGCGGAGATTTCGACCGCGACAGTGCTCGGCAACCTCTACTTCGATTGGGCCAATGACACGATGTTCACGCCCTATGTGGGCGGCGGTATCGGCTATGGCTTCGTTGACGGTTCGGGAGCCGCCGTAGATGATGATGGCCTGGCCTATGGCGCTGCGGCGGGCGTTGCCGTGGGGCTCACGGACAATCTTGATGTTGATGTGGGATATCGCTTCCGCACCATCAGCATTTCCGGCGACGATACCCAAGAACATCAGGGCGCTGTCGGCATGCGTTTGAAGTTCTGATCCGCAATCACGCGTGATCGATCACAGATGCGCTCCCTGCGGCAAGCGGGGGGCGCATTTTTCTTTTGGATTGGAGGTGCGGCTATCAATTGGACTGGCCGGTGGGGAATGGTTCGCGTATTGGTCGCTGTGGAGGGCTGAGAATAGCGAATGAACGCTTTCAACGTGCGGCTGGCCGGGCAAGATGACGTGGAACAGTTGTGCCAGCTACTGGGGCAATTGTTTGAACAAGAAGCCGAGTTTTCTCCAGATCCTGAACTGCAAGCCAAGGGCTTGTTGCTGATTCTGAAGGGGCAAGATGTTGGCCGTATCTTGCTCGCTGAATCGAGTGGGCAAATTATCGGGATGATCAATTTGCTTTATACAGTGAGCACCGCCTTGGGGGGTCGTGTGGCTTTTCTTGAAGATATGGTGGTGGATAGAAGTTTTCGCAGTTTAGGTGTTGGCGAAAAGCTTCTCAATGCTGGGTTGGACCATGCGCGGGCCGACGGTTGTTTGCGGGTCACCCTGTTGACTGATCAGGACAATGGGCGCGCCCATTCCTTTTATGAACGTAATGGCTTCTTGCGATCGACCATGGTTCCGTTTCGGCGACTGTTGATGGATGATTAAAATCCTGCTTGCATTGCGACGTGATTTCCGCCTATAGCGACCCCGGGCTAGCCCTCCCCACCGAGGGCCGGTCCATCTGCAAGGATGGAGACATTGATGATAATTTCAAAACCGGCGGTGCGCCCGGCATGTGCGCATTTCTCTTCCGGCCCCTGTGCCAAGATCCCTGGCTGGACCCCTGACCTCCTCAAAAGTGCATTGACCGGCCGCTCGCACCGTTCGGGCGAGGGCAAGATGCGGCTCAAACGCGCCATCGAACTCACGCGCGAGGTGCTGCAGGTGCCGGCGAGCCACCGAATCGGCATCGTGCCGGCATCCGATACGGGCGCCGTGGAGATGGCGCTGTGGTCGCTTCTGGGGCAGCGGGGTGTTGATGTCTTTGCCTGGGAAAGCTTTGGCGAGGGCTGGGTTTCCGACATTCTCAAACAATTGAAGCTGAAGGATGTGCGGAAGATCACCGCGCCCTATGGCGAGTTGCCGGATCTTGGACAGGTGGACTTCTCCCGGGATGTCGTTTTCACCTGGAACGGCACCACTTCCGGTGTGCGCGTTCCCAATGTGGATTGGATTGCGGCGAATCGTGAGGGATTGACGATCTGCGATGCGACGTCATCCGCCTTTGCGCAGGCCATGGATTTCGAAAAGCTCGATGTGGTGACGTTCTCCTGGCAGAAGGTGTTGGGTGGCGAAGGGGCCCATGGCGTCCTGATTCTATCCCCGCGCGCCGTTGAGCGCCTGCAAAGTTATACACCGCCCTGGCCGCTGCCGAAAATCTTCCGGCTCACCAGCGGTGGAAAACTTATTGAAGGCATTTTCCAGGGTGAGACCATCAACACGCCCTCCATGCTGTGCGTCGAAGACTATATCGTGGCGCTGGAGTGGGCGAAGTCTCTGGGCGGCCTCAAGGCACTTCACGCCCGCGCCGATGCCAATGCGGCGGTAATCGACCGCTGGATATCCTCACGCAGCTTTGCCCATCATTTGGCAAAGGAACCGGCGACACGTTCCAACACATCCGTTTGCCTTTCACTCGATGGTGCGGAGGATTTGCCAAAGAAGATAGCGAAGCTTCTCGAGAAGGAAGGCGTTGCCTTCGACATCAATGGCTACCGCGATGCGCCGCCGGGTCTTCGCATCTGGTGCGGCGCCACCGTCGAAACTTCCGATGTTGAGGCCCTGATGCCGTGGCTCGACTGGGCCTATGCCGAAGCCAGCAAATCCTGAATCCGCTGAGGACCAAATCTCATGAAACCCCGCGTACTCGTTTCCGACAAACTTTCTGAAACCGCCGTGCAGATCTTCCGTGACCGTGGCGTTGAGGTCGACTACAAACCTGACCTCGGCAAGGACAAGGATGCGCTGCTTGCGGCCATCCCTGATTATGATGGGCTTGCCATCCGCTCCGCTACAAAAGTCACGCCCAAGATCATTGCCGCTGCTAATCGCCTCAAGGTGATCGGCCGCGCCGGAATCGGCGTTGACAATGTGGATATTCCCGCCGCCACGGGGCGCGGCATTGTGGTGATGAACACGCCCTTCGGCAATGCCATCACCACGGCGGAACATGCCATCTCCATGATGATGGCGCTGGCGCGGCAAATACCCGAAGCCAATTCCTCCACGCGCGCGGGCAAGTGGGAGAAAAACCGCTTCATGGGCGTGGAGCTTTTTGCCAAGACGCTGGGCGTTATCGGCTGCGGCAATATCGGTTCCATCGTGGCAGACCGGGCGCTGGGCCTCAAGATGAAGGTCATCGCCTATGATCCTTATCTCTCTCCGGAACGTGCTGTTGAGATTGGCGTCGAGAAGGTGGAACTGGACGAGATTTTCCGCCGTTCGGATTTCATTACGCTGCACACGCCCTTGACCGACAAGACGCGCAACATCATCAGCCGGGAGAACCTGGCGAAATGCAGGAAGGGTGTGCGCATCGTCAACTGCGCGCGCGGCGGGCTTGTGGATGAAGAGGCTCTCTACGAGGCGCTGATGGCCAAGCATGTTTCGGGTGCGGCGCTCGATGTTTTTGAAGTGGAACCGGCGACAAACCACAAGCTGTTCGATCTGGAAAATGTGGTGGCGACACCGCATCTCGGCGCATCGACAACGGAAGCGCAGGAGAATGTGGCGCTGCAAGTTGCCGAGCAGATGGCGGACTATCTGGTGACAGGAGCTGTTACCAATGCCCTTAACATGCCGTCTATTTCCGCAGATGAAGCGCCGCGCCTCAAGCCCTTCGTAGTGCTGGCAGAGAAGCTGGGATCCTTCGCGGGCCAGCTCACGGATGCCTCAATCAGCGGCATTGTCATTGAGTATGCTGGTGATGTGGGTGACATGAACACGCGGGCCCTCACATCGGCAGCGCTTGCCGGCGTGTTGTCAGCGCAGCTTGGCCTTATCAACATGGTGTCCGCGCCTGTGGTGGCGCGCGAGCGCGGCATCAAGGTTGATGAGGTGAAACAGACTCAGCGCGGCGCCTATGAAACCTATATCCGGCTCACGGTGAAGACGGACAAGTATGAACGCTCGGTTGCGGGCACGGTGTTCTCCGACGGCAAGCCGCGCATCATCCAGGTGAAGGGCATCGAGCTTGAGTCGGATTTCGGCAAGCACATGCTCTACATCACCAACAACGATAAGCCGGGCTTCATCGGCAATATCGGCACGCTAATGGGCGATGCGGGCATCAATATCGCCTGTTTCCATTTTGGGCGCGTGGCGCCGGGCGGCGATGCCATCGGCATTGTGGAAGTCGATGGCGCGGTTCCCGAGTCAATCCTCGAAGCCGTCAACAAGCTGCCCAATGTAAAGCAGGTGAAGGCGCTGATGTTTTGAGATGTCTTGTCCTTCGTGCGTAGCGCCCCATCCGTCATCCCGTGCAAGGGCGAAGCCCGTGACGCGGGACCTCCTGAAGCAGTTCCCCTGCTGAAACGATTCAAGGGGTCCCGGCTTGCGCCGGGATGACGGTTTGAGGTTATGGTTGCGGAGGCGGGGCGCCCGCCATGGCCGTGACGTTGACGCCGTTCACGAAAACCTGGCCCATGGGCTGGATGTCGATGGCATAGGAAAGAGTGCCATCGGCTTCCGCCTTGCCCATGCCCTTGGCGGTAAGAAGAGCGCCCATAGCCTGCTGCGCCTGGGGATCGACAGGAACAGCGGCTTGCACCTTGGCCATGATGGCATCCATGCCCTTGAACTTCACATTGAACTTGCCGGTCGGAAGGCCCGCCAAGCTGACATTGAGAACACCGTCATAGGAGAGAGTGTAGACGGGCGAGATGATTTCACTCGCACCGAAGGTGACGGTAAGGGCGTTGGTGGGAACAAGCGCCGGCAGCAACATCTGCCCGGTTCCGGGCGGCAGCGGCGGGTCCTTGCTCAGGTCAAGCTGGGCGAGGGCGGCGCGCACCGGCGTATCGAGATCGAAACCAACAAGCGAAAAATCAATACCGAGTTTGGTGGGGACAAGCTCCTGCATCCAGGGCGCAACGAGGCCCGGCGGCATGGTGAAACCGTCAAAGCCGATGCGTTCCTGCAGGAAGCCGTCCTTCACCGCGCCGTTCATGTTGACGTCAGCGCTGACCTTGGCCAGCGCGAAGGGCCCCATGGCCGTTGCGATGTTGAGGCCATCATAAGTCGCGTTGCTGGTGACCGAATTGAAAACGGGAAGGGCCGCCGTGAGCTTTTCCTTCAACTGGGCTTGATCGCGGATGATGAGATCCTTGGCTGGGTGGGCCACAAACCAAGCGAGGAGATCGAGTAGGGCACGCATGCGCAAGCCCTTGCCGCTGGTGTCGTAGGTGAGGCTGTTGGCAGTGACTGTATAGTTGTTCATGGCGGTATTGCCTCCGCCCTCGGCGAGGCTCACCATGTTAAGGCCGCTCATGGACATCTTGGTGGTGCTGTCGGCACCACCTGCGCCATCCGATATGGCTGTTGCGGATGAAGTCAGCGATTGGAAGGTGTAGGTGACGCTGACGGGCGCATTGGTCGCCGGGTCGGTGAATTTCTGAGAAAAGGAGAGGCCGCTCATCTTAGATTCGCTTGAGGCAAAGCTGCCAAGTGCCTCATCAAAAATGCCGGACCAATTCTGCTCCGCTGCGCGAATGGCAAGCTCGAGTTTACCAGGGGCACTGAACTGCAAGCCCCAGGGGCCTGACCCCACAACTTTCCACTGGCCATTGCCCATGGGCTCTGCCGTGACCGTCAAGGGGTCGGCATAGGCCTTGAAGTCATCGCTGGCGGCCTTGGCGATATAGGGGGCCGCATCAAACTTGATGGAATAGCCATTGCCCTGGGGCGTCACCTCAACAACACCGGGTTCAGTTCCGACATAGGCCTGAAGGGCTGCCTTGATCTGGGCCGCCTCCTCCGGGCTTGCAGCCTGGGCGGCAATGATGCTGGCGGACAGGAGGAACGCCATGACGGCGCCGCAAATTCGCCAGCGACGCAATATTCGTTGCCTCCCATATTGCGGCCAAATGTCCGCAGACGGAGGAATCCCATGAACACCTATCGGCTGGGCTTTTCAGCCCTTCTCTTGTCATCGACATTCTGCGCGCCCGTGTGGGCGGCTGAATTCACTCCACTATCGAAAATCGATGCCGTGACGGTTTATCTGCAGGGCGCCGATGTGGTGCGTAGCACCACCGTGGAATTGCCTCAGGGCGAGCATCAGGTAATCCTCAAGGACCTGCCGGCCAATATCGATCCGCAGTCCATTCGCGTTGAGGGCACGGGCGCTGACGGCAAGAGCTTTGCCATTGCCTCGGTCGACTCACGTAACCTGTTCATTGGCTCGGCCGATCTCGATCAGCGGCGCAAAGCGTTGGAGAAGCAAATCCAGACGCTGCAGGACGAGCGCATGGCGCT
>JAIBJH010000169.1 GCA_020029455.1 Hyphomicrobiales bacterium | reverse complement strand
ATCTTTGTTGTTATGGCGAGCCTGTTCTTCCTGGGAGTTGATGCCGTCCTGAGTGTAGTGGTCGACGGACTGCTGTTCGGCTTCTGAGGCAATTTAGCGAGAGACCTGAATAAGCGCATGGCGAAGCGGTGGTACATTGTCCACACCTACTCGAACTTCGAGAAGAAGGTGATGGAAGACATCAAGAAGCAGCTGGTCCAGAAGAAGCTGGACGATCTCTTCGAGCAGGTTCTGGTGCCGACGGAAGAGGTGGTGGAAATCCGCCGCGGACGGCGCATCAAGAGCGAGCGGCGTTTCTTCCCCGGCTATGTGCTGGTGAAGGTCGATCTTACGGATGAGGCGTTCCACCTCATCAAGAACACGCCGAAGGTCACGGGCTTTTTGGGCTCGGGCCAGAAGCCGATGCCGATCACCGATGTGGAGGCGGCACGTATCCTGAACCAAGTGGCCGAGGGCGTCGAGAAACCCAAGACCACGATCCACTTCGAGATTGGCGAGCAAGTGCGCGTGGCCGATGGCCCGTTTGCTTCGTTCAACGGCCAGGTCGAGGAAGTGGACGAGGAGCGTTCGCGCCTCAAGGTGGCGGTGTCGATCTTCGGACGTCCGACGCCGGTCGAGCTGGAATATGGCCAGGTCGAGAAGATGAAGTAATTCCTCCGTAGGCGGAGGAAAGGCCGGTTGAGGGCCCGGTCGATTTGCAAACCCTCTCCGTCATCGCGCCCGCGATGACACCTCTCCCTGAAGGGAGAGGAAAATGAGAAAGCAACCCGTGGGAGGCGAGAGCCGCACCACTAACCTTGAAAGAGGGAAAACATGGCCAAGAAAGTTGTCGGCTTCATCAAGCTGCAAGTGCCGGCCGGACAGGCGAATCCTTCGCCGCCGATCGGACCCGCGCTCGGTCAGCGCGGTTTGAACATCATGGAATTCTGCAAGGCGTTCAACGCCCAGACGCAGAAGATGGAGCCGGGTTCGCCCGTTCCAGTGGTGATCACTGCCTACCAGGACAAGTCCTTCACCTTTGAGATGAAGGCGCCGCCCGCTTCCTTCTTCCTGAAGAAGGCAGCAAAGATCAATGCCGGCTCCAAGGAGCCGGGCAAGAACATTGTCGGCAAGGTAACGATGGAGCAGTGCCGCGAGATCGCCAAGCAGAAGATCCAGGGCATGAATGCCCGCGAGATCGATGCGGCAGCGCGCGAGATTGCAGGCTCGGCCCGGTCGATGGGCCTCGAAGTGACGGGGAACTAAGCCATGGCCAAGATTGCAAAGCGTGTGAAGAAAATCACGGAAGGCCTCGATCCTTCCAAGGCCTATGGCCTCGATGAAGCGGTGAAGATGGTCAAGGCGAAAGCCCTCGCCAAGTTCGACGAGACGATCGAAGTGTCGATGAACCTTGGCGTTGACCCTCGCCATGCGGACCAGATGGTGCGCGGCGTGTGCAACCTGCCGAACGGCTCGGGCCGCAAGGTTCGCGTCGGCGTGTTCGCCAAAGGCCCGAAGGCGGAAGAAGCCAAGAAGGCCGGTGCAGATGTTGTCGGTGCTGAAGATCTCTTCGAGATCGTCAACAAGGGCACGATCGACTTTGATCGCTGCATCGCGACACCCGACATGATGGGTCTCGTGGGCCGTCTCGGCAAGGTGCTTGGTCCGCGCAACATGATGCCGAACCCCAAGGTCGGCACCGTGACGATGGATGTGACCGCTGCGGTGAAGGCCGCGAAGGGTGGTGCAGTCGAGTTCCGCGTTGAAAAGGCGGGCATCGTGCAAGCCGGCGTCGGCAAGGCTTCCTTCTCGGAAGCCCAGATTGCCGAGAACGTCCGCGCCTTCATCGATGCGGTGAACAAGGCAAAGCCAGCAGGCGCCAAGGGCACCTATGTGAAGAAGATTTCGCTGTCGTCCTCCATGGGACCGGGCCTCAAGCTCGATCCCGCGGCGCTGGGCGCGGCATAGCGAAGAATTCCGGTTCGGCGCTTTCGGGTGCCGGGTCGGATGCCGAGGCAGAGATGCTTCGGCGCCCTGTCCGAGATTGCCGGCGCGGGTGGCGACACCTGCTTAATCAAGAAAGCCTGCATGAGATGGGAGTCAAAACAGTTCTGGACCGTCGTGAGACTGGACCAGTCGGTTGTGACCTCAGCGATCCCGCGGCGTACTGGCGGGCGGCAGGCTTAAGTGAGCGCCGTGTTGCGAAAGCAATGCGGCAGGTCAACCGGTGAAAGGGGAAACCTGATCACCACAACGGAGAGCACAAGTGGAAAGAGCTGAAAAAGTTGAGCTCGTCACGACGTTCAGCACCGCGGTGAAGACTGCGGGCGCAATCGTAGTGGCCCACAACAATGGCCTCACTGTCAATCAGGTCAATGACCTGCGTGGCAAGATGGCCAAGGCGGGGGCGACCGTGAAGGTCGTCAAGAACCGTCTCGCTATGCGTGCTCTTGCAGGCACTGACGCCGAAGGCATTTCCAAGCTGTTCAAGGGCCCCACCATGGTGGCCTACGGTGCGGATCCTGTCGCGGCACCGAAAGTGGCTGCCGATTTCGCCAAGGCCAACGAGAAGTTCGTTGTGCTGGGTGGCGCGCTCGGCAAGACCACGCTCGATGCTTCAGGCGTCAAGGCACTCGCGGAGCTTCCCTCGCTCGACCAGCTGAGGGGCAAGCTCATCGGGCTCATCCAGGCTCCGGCGACAAAGATCGCTGGCGTTCTGGCCGCGCCCGCAGGCCAATTGGCCCGCGTGTTCAATGCCTATGCCACCAAGAGCTAAGCGCGAAGACCATTGTTGAACTGAAACCGAAACAACCGACTGAAAAAGTGAGAAACCAAAATGGCTGATCTTGCCAAATATGTAGAAGACCTTTCGAAGCTGACGGTTCTCGAAGCCGCCGAACTTTCGAAGATGCTGGAAGAAAAGTGGGGCGTTTCCGCCGCCGCTCCGGTAGCTGCCGCTGCCGCTGCCGGCCCGGCTGCCGCCGCCGTTGAAGAGAAGACCGAGTTCACGGTGATGCTGACCGCCGCTGGCGACAAGAAGATCGAAGTGATCAAGGAAGTCCGCGCCATCACGGGCCTTGGGCTCAAGGAAGCCAAGGACCTGGTCGAGGGTGCTCCGAAGGCCGTGAAGGAAGGCGTCAACAAGAAGGACGCCGAAGACATGAAGAAGAAGCTCGAGGCGGCAGGCGCCAAGGTCGAGCTGAAGTAACTAACGTTGGCAGGAAGGGAGAAATCTCTTCCTGCCACGCCCCGACCGGGTGAGGGAACACTCTCACCCCGTCATTCTGGCCTTCGCCGGGGTGACGAAAGGGAAGGGAAAGGTTTGCAACGGTTTGTTTGAGGGTCCGGAAACGGGATTTCGAACAAGCCGTTCAGTGCGTCTCAGGAGAGTCGCACATTTGAAATTTGTGACAGGGAAAACAAGATGGCCGATACCCGCACCACCGTTGCTAGCCGCAAGCGCATCCGCAAGGTTTTTGGCAAAGGCATTGAAGTTGCCGAAATGCCGAACCTCATCGAGGTGCAGCGCGAATCCTATGACCAGTTCCTGCAAATGAAGGAACCGGAGGGCGGAAGGCTAACCGAGGGGTTGCAATCCGTCTTCAAGTCGGTGTTTCCGATTTCGGATTTCGCCGGCCAGGCCGTGCTCGAATTTGTGCGCTATGAATTCGAGGCGCCGAAGTTCGACGTGGATGAATGCCAGCAGCGCGGCATGACCTTTGCGGCGCCGCTGAAGGTGACGCTGCGCCTCATCGTGTTCGAAATCGATCCCGACACGCAGGCGAAGTCCGTCAAGGACATCAAGGAGCAGGATGTGTACATGGGCGACATTCCGCTCATGACCAAGAACGGCACCTTCGTCGTCAACGGCACCGAGCGCGTGATCGTCTCGCAGATGCATCGCTCTCCCGGCGTGTTCTTCGACAACGACAAGGGCAAGAGCCATTCGTCCGGCAAGATTCTCTTTGCCGCCCGCGTCATTCCCTATCGCGGCTCGTGGCTCGACTTCGAGTTCGACGCCAAGGACATCATTCATGCGCGTATCGATCGCCGCCGCAAGTTGCCGGTGACGACGCTTCTCTATGCGCTGGGCATGCAGGGCGAGGAAATCCTCCACACCTTTTACAAGTCCGTGCCGCATACCCACACCAAGGAAGGCTGGAGGGCACCGTTCAATCCCGATCGTTTCAAAGGCATCAAACCTACTGTTGATCTGGTCGATGCCAAGACCGGCAAGGTTGTCGTCGAGGCCGGCAAGAAGATCACGCCACGCCTTGCGCGCAAGATCGCCGACGACGGCACCAAGGAACTTCTGGTGCGCGACGAGGATCTCTACGGTCAGTATCTCGCGGACGAGTTGGTGAACCCGAAGACGGGTGAAATCCACGCGGAAGCGGGCGATGAGATCAATGAGAAGCTTTTGGCCTCACTCAAGGATATTGGCTACAACTCGCTCAACATTCTCGATATCGATCACATCAACACGGGCGGCTATATCCGCAATACGCTGAAGGCCGACAAGGTTGAGAGCTACGAGCAGTCGCTGGTTGAAATCTACCGCGTCATGCGCCCTGGCGAGCCGCCGACGCGCGAAGGCGCGGAAGCGCTGTGGAACGGCCTGTTCTTCGATCAGGAGCGCTATGACCTTTCTGCGGTGGGCCGCGTCAAGATGAACATGCGCCTTGAGCAGGACGTGTCGGATGCGATCCGCGTGCTGCGCAAGGAAGACATCCTGGAAGTCATCAAGGTTTTGCATGACCTTCGCGACTCCAAGGGCGATGTGGACGATATCGACCATCTGGGCAACCGCCGTGTTCGCTCTGTGGGCGAGCTCATGGAGAACCAGTATCGCCTCGGCCTTGTGCGCATGGAGCGCGCCATCAAAGAACGTCTGTCGTCGGTCGATGTCGATACGGTGATGCCGCATGACCTGATCAACGCAAAGCCTGCGGCTGCCGCAGTGCGAGAGTTCTTCGGTTCCTCGCAGCTCTCGCAGTTCATGGACCAGACAAACCCGCTCTCGGAAATCACCCACAAGCGCCGCCTCTCGGCCCTTGGACCGGGTGGTCTTACGCGCGAGCGCGCCGGCTTCGAGGTGCGTGACGTGCACACCACGCACTACGGCCGCATTTGCCCCATTGAAACGCCGGAAGGCCCGAACATCGGTCTCATCAACTCGCTCGCCACTTATGCGCGCGTCAACAAGTACGGCTTCATCGAAACGCCTTACCGCAAGGTGACGGGCGGCAAGGTGACCAACGAGGTGAAGTACCTCTCGGCCATCGAGGAGGCGAAATATCACATCGCCCAGGCTAACGTGGCGCTCACCAAGGATGGCAAGTTCGCCGATGAGTTGGTGCTGGTGCGTAAACAGGGCGACGTGCTGCAGGTTCCTTCCGAAAAGGTGGACTATGCTGACGTTTCGCCAAAGCAGATCGTTTCGGTGGCCGCGGCGCTGATTCCGTTCCTTGAGAATGACGACGCCAATCGCGCCCTTATGGGCTCCAACATGCAGCGCCAGGCTGTGCCGCTGGTGCGCTCATCCGCGCCGCTTGTCGGCACGGGCATGGAAGCTGTTGTGGCCCGTGACTCAGGCGCCGCCATCACGGCTCGCCGCACCGGCATCGTGGACCAGGTGGACGCCAAGCGCATCGTGATCCGCGCCACGGAAGAAACCGATCCGACAAAGCCCGGCGTTGACATTTATACGCTGGCCAAGTTCCAGCGCTCCAACCAGTCGACCTGCATCAACCAGCGTCCGCTGGTGCGCGTGGGCGATGCGATTTCGTCCGGCGACATCATTGCCGATGGTCCGTCGACGGAGCTTGGTGATCTGGCGCTGGGGCAGAATGTGCTCGTCGCCTTCATGCCGTGGAATGGCTACAACTTCGAAGACTCGATCCTGCTTTCCGAGCGCATCGTGAAGGATGACGTGTTCACCTCCATCCACATCGAAGAGTTCGATGTGATGGCGCGCGACACGAAGCTTGGTCCTGAGGAAATTACCCGCGACATTCCAAATGTCGGTGAAGAGTCACTGCGCAACCTCGACGAAGCC
>JAIBJH010000168.1 GCA_020029455.1 Hyphomicrobiales bacterium | reverse complement strand
CCCTTGCCTTCAATGCGGTAGCTGTGCGGCGGATTGAGATCTTTCAACTGAACGCTTCCATTGAAGCCCGCTTTCACCGGCCCCACCTTGGCCACCACGCGGGCCGAAAAGGCGTTGTCACCTGTCTTGGTGATGGATTCGCAGCCCGGAATGCACTGCTTCAGCACCTGGGGGTCGTTCAATGCGTTCCAAACTGCCTGCACGCTGGCAGGGACTACCTCTTGGCCACTCAGCTTCATGGAAATCCTCCAATTATCACGTTCATTATAGTCACGCCTCGCCGCGCAGCCACTGTTCCTTCGTCTCATGGCGAAAGTCGGAAAAGCGCCCAGCGGAAATGGCGGCGCGCATGTCCGCCATCAGCGATTCATAATATGCAATATTGGCCCAGGAGAGCAGCATCATGCCCAGCAACTCACCTGACTTGATGAGGTGGTGCAAATAGGCCCGCGAATATTGCGACAGCGCCGGGCATGGGTGGCTTTCATCCAGCGGCCGGGAATCAGCGGCGTGCCTGGCATTGCGCAGGTTAATCTTGCCGAAACGGGTGAAGGCTTGGCCGTGGCGGCCTGAGCGTGTCGGCAAAACGCAATCGAACATATCGATGCCGCGCGCCACAGCCTCCAGCAAATCGTCCGGCGTGCCAACACCCATCAGGTAGCGCGGCCTGTCGGTGGGCAAGGCCGGCGCTGTGAAATCAATGGTTTGCAGCATCAGCTTCTGGCCCTCGCCCACCGCAAGCCCGCCAATGGCATAGCCTTCAAAACCGATCTGCTTCAGGCCTTCGGCGCTTTTCAGGCGCAGCGGCTCATTGGTGCCGCCCTGCACAATGCCGAAATTTCCCCGCCCGGGCTGGCTGCCGAATGCAACACGCGAACGCTCGGCCCAGCGCAAGGAAAGTTCCATGGCTTTCAGCGCCTGTTTTTCCGTGTGCGGAAATTCAATGCATTGGTCGAGCTGCATCTGAATGTCCGCGCCCAACAGACGCTGGATGTCCATGGCGCGCTCGGGTGTCAACTCATGCTTGCTCCCGTCTATGTGGGATTGAAAGGTGACACCGCGTTCCGTGATCTTGCGGATCTTGGAGAGGGACATGACCTGGAAGCCGCCGCTGTCTGTGAGGATCGGGCCGTCCCAGCGGATGAAACTGTGCAAGCCGCCCAGCGCTGCCACCTCCTCCGCACCGGGCCGCAGCATCAGGTGATAGGTGTTGCCAAGGATGATGTCGGCCCCTGCCTCCTTCACCTGGTCGAGGTAAAGGCCCTTCACCGTTCCCACGGTGCCGACCGGCATGAAGGCGGGCGTGCGCACATCACCCCTGCCGGTGCGCAGCGTGCCGAGGCGCGCATGGCCATCCATCTTGTGGAGGGTGAAACCGAAATCTCGCATCATGGATTGCGCAATAGCAGGCAAGCATCGCCATAGGAATAGAAGCGATAGTTCGAGGCAATGGCGTGGGCGTAAGCCTGCTTCATGCGCTCCATTCCCGCAAAGGCGCAAACCAGCATGAAAAGGGTCGAGCGTGGCAGGTGGAAATTGGTGATGAGGGCGTCGGCCGTGGAAAATTGGTAGCCCGGCGTGATGAAAATGTCCGTGGTGCCGGAAAATGGTTCCATGCGGCTCGCTTCCAGCAACCTTAGTGAAGTGGTGCCCACGGCAATGATGCGGCGGCCTTCGGCCTCGGCCTGTTTCAATCGCGCCGAGACATCGGGGGGAACTTCACCCCATTCGCCATGCATCCGATGTTCTTTTGTGTCGTCCACTTTCACGGGAAGGAAGGTTCCCGCGCCCACATGCAATGTCAAGAATTCGGATTGTATGCCATTGGCTTGCAGGGAGTTCAGCAAGTCCTTTGTGAAATGCAGTCCAGCCGTGGGCGCGGCAACTGCCCCTGCCCTATCAGCATAGATGGTCTGATAGTCGCGTCTGTCCTGCTCATCTTGCGCGCGTCTGCTTTCGATATAGGGCGGCAGTGGCACCTTTCCTTCGCAGGCCAACGCCTGCTCAAATTGCTCGCCGGTCTGATCGAAGTGCAAGACAATCTCACCTGCCTCGCGCTTTTCGGTAACGATTGCCGTGAGTTCACCAAACTGCAGTCTGTCGCCAGCCGCCAGCTTTTTGGCAGGCTTGGCGAAGGCCGTCCACTTATCGCCATCCAATCTTTGATGGAGCAGCACTTCGATCTTGGGTGTTGTACCGAGGCGGCCAATACGTTTGCCGGTCAGTGCCGCGGGCAGAACCTTCGTGTCATTGAATACGAGCACGTCCCCCGCCCGCAGCAGGCCGGGAATATCGGCAACCACATGGTCATGCAGCCTGTCGCCAACAACAAGAAGCCTTGCACTTTCGCGCGGTGCTGCGGGCCGGAGTGCGATCCTTTCCGGCGGCAGGTTAAAATCAAAATCAGAAACGCGCATGGTGTCACTCAGCCACGCGCGTTTGCGATGTTCATGGAACTACTTGGCGTCCGCCGCCACCTGCATCTTGGCGATCTTGTCAGGCTGGCGCACGGGTTCGCCGCGCTTGATCGTATCGACAATCTCCATGCCCTCCGTCACCTTGCCCCAGACGGTGTATTGCTTATCGAGGAAGCTCGCGTCACCGAAGCAGATGAAGAACTGGCTGTTAGCGGAATTCGGGTTGGAAGAGCGGGCCATGGAACAGATGCCGCGAACATGGGGCTCGGCGGAGAATTCAGCCTTGAGATCCGGTTTCTTGGAGCCGCCCATGCCGGTTCCGGTGGGATCGCCACCCTGGGCCATGAAACCCTCGATGACGCGATGGAAGACGACACCATCATAGAAACCTTCGCGGGCCAGTTCCTTGATGCGGCCCACATGGCCCGGCGCAAGGTCGGCACGCAGTGCAATGGTCACCCTGCCCTTTGCTTTTCCGGCGTGATCCGCCAGGTCGAGATACAGGGTATTTTCAAGATCAGCCATTATTGCACCGTCACCTTTGACATCTTGTCAGGATTGTCCACGGGCTCGCCGCGCTTGATCTGATCGACGCACTTCATGCCTTCGTCATCGACCTTGCCCCACACCGTGTACTGGCCGTTGAGGAAAGAGCCCTCGGCGAACATGATGAAGAACTGGCTGTTGGCGGAGTTGGGGTCCTGACTTCTCGCCATGCCCACGGTGCCGCGCACGAAAGGTTCCTGAGTGAATTCTGCTTGAAGGTCCGGCAAGTCGGAGCCGCCTGAGCCGGTGCCGGTAGGGTCACCCCCTTGCGCCATGAAGCCGTCGATGACGCGATGGAACACCACGCCGTCATAAAAGCCGGAAGAGGCCAGCTTGATGATCTGCTCCACATGCTTTGGCGCCAGATCCGAGCGCAACTGAATGGTGAATGAGCAGCCATTGCTCATATCCACCTTGAGGCCTTCGGCAGCCAGGGCCGGACCTGTCAGAAAGGCCAGGCTTGCACCGGCCAGCAAGAGTTTTTTCATCAGAATCTCCAATTGAATGGGGGTGCCACTAGCGCAGGCAGAGCCTCCGCGCAACTTTAGCTTTTGAGCTGCTTAAGGGCCTTTTCCACCGCCGCCCGGCTCTCTGCGGGGAGGAACAGGGAGGTGTCTCCGCCCATCCCGGCAATCTGCCGCACAAGGGAGGAGGCAATCATGCGGGTTGCGGGCGAGGCTGCGAGAAAGACTGTTTCAAGTTCCGGCGCCAGCGCGCCGTTCATCTGCGCCATCTGTACTTCATAGTCGAAGTCCGTCGCGTCCCTGAGACCGCGGATGATGACGCTGGCCTGCGCGGCCTTTGCGGCATCAACGGCAAGCCCGTCAAACGGCACAGCGGAAATGCGAAGGCCGGTGTGTTCAGTCACCGGTTTGCATGCCGTTGCGATCAGGGAAAGCCGTTCATCGCTGGAAAGCAGCGCCTTCTTGCCCGGATGCGTGCCAATGCCAATCACCAGCTTGTCGACAATGCGGGCGCTCCTCGCAATGATGTCGAGGTGGCCATAGGTGATGGGATCAAATGAGCCAGGATAAAAACCGATGCGCGCCATTGTGCTAAACTGGCACAAACCTGAAATTTGCGAAAGCCACTTGAAGGAGGACTGGATTCGCGCAAGTATTTCAGCTAACGCGGTGTCCGGGGGCGGACACCTTATCGGGGACCGCCATGAACCTTCTCAAAAATTTCGCGTTTGCCGCTGCGCTCGCCTCCGCCGCCGCAAGTTTTTCCGCTGCCGAAGCCGCCGATGCCATAGGCAAGGTTGCGGCTTTCAAGGGCTTTCCAACGGCCAGCGGCACGGGTGGTGCGCGCGATCTTGCCAAAGGCAGCGAACTCTTTGAGGGCGATACGATCAAAGCCTCAAACGGCGGCAATGTGCAGATCATCCTGAATGATGGCACAAAGCTGGTGGTGGGCCCGGCTTCACAGCTCGTCCTTGAAACCTACTTGTTGCGTAATCAAAAGACCGCAAGCAAGGTGGCAGTGAAAGCGCTGCGTGGATATTTCCGTTTCATTACCGGAAGCAGTGCCAAGTCGGCCTACTCCATAGCCACGCCATCAGCGACGATCGGCATCAGAGGCACCGGTTTTGACATCCGCGTGAGAAACCTCACACTGGCGGCGGTCATGGATGGCACGATCAGGCTGCGCGGCATCAACGAGCAAACGGTGAATGCCGCTGCGGGCTGCGGCGTTGCGGAAGCAGGCGGCGGTAGCACAAGCGCCAAATTGCTGGAAGGCCGGGCGAAGGCCAACAGGCTTCGCCAGGACTTCCCGTGGATCTTCAACCAGACCTCCCTTGCAGGGCCATTCCGCCTGCCGGTGCAGAATTGCAAGACGCTGGCATCCCCTGACTTTGGCACGGACGGACCGGAGCTCAAGAAGACACCGCCTCCCGAACCCCCGCAACCTCAGCGCGGCGATATAGACGATGAGCCGCCAGGCGAACCTCCTGGAGAGCCGTCTTCCGGCGACCTCTAGAGAAGAACTACCGAGCAGGTTGACAAGTCAGAATTGTTAGTTGTCGAAGAAGCTTATAAGCTTCCCCGACCTTGACGGATGCTTTAGCTTCCGCAACGCCTTGGTCTCGATCGGGCTGAGCGCGTTGGCGCGCTCAGTTTGATATGACGATCCATAGCGTCCGGAACAGCATACCGTCGATCCGATGATACAGGCTGGGGCAGCACAGGCGCGTTTGCAGAGGCCTGTGGAACCGCCTCAATTGCTTGATGCAGCTGAGGGCTTTTCGCCAGATTCCGGCTTTGAGGCATCGCCCTTATCGGGTTGTTTTGGCTGTGGTGCCGGAGCTGCCGCGTCTTTCGCCAGCACCTTCGGCTTGTGAGGTTGCGCCCCCACGGGCATGCGTGTGACCATAGCCCATAGTGCTGCTTCTGCCCGACGGCACCTTGACCTAGGTCAAGCAGCTGTCGCCTGGAAACTTTGGTCAGTTGTCGAGGAACGAGCGCAGCTTCCTTGACCTCGACGGATGCTTCAGCTTTCTGAGTGCCTTGGCCTCGATCTGGCGGGTGAGTTCGCGTGTCACCGAGAATAATTTAGCCTACCTCACAGTGGTTGGACGCGCCAAGGCGGGTTCCTCCGGTTGATGCCAGCATGATAGAGACAGATTGAATTGCCGGACGGGTCCTTGAGCCAGGCTTCACGCCATAGCCAGCGCTTGTCTTCCAGTTCGCTCTCGAACGCAACGCCGCGCAACCGAAGTTCTGCAACGCGTGCGTCAAGATCATCGCATTCGAAATAGACATGCACGCTCTCACTACCCGATGCAATCAGCCCCTCGGACAAGCTGATGGAAAGCGTTGAGTCTCCATCAGAAAATTCAAAGCGCGCATAATCAGGCGCATCAACGATCAGGCGCAATCCCAACAACTCGTAGAAGCGCTTCGACTCGGCAATGTCTCTGGCGGGCAATGTGACTTGGTTGAGATTCACGCCTTGAGACTACTGCAAGCAGCCTAGTTGTCCAAGAAGCTCGGCAGCTTCCTTGACCTTGACGGATGCCTGAGCTTCTGCAGCGCCTTGGCCTCGATCTGGCGGGTGAGTTCGCGTGTCACCGAGAATTGCT
>JAIBJH010000167.1 GCA_020029455.1 Hyphomicrobiales bacterium | reverse complement strand
AGTCACGACTTCACCGTCCAACTCGAGAACCATCCTGAGAACACCATGTGCGGCAGGATGCTGAGGTCCGAAATTGATCGTGAAATTTCTGGTGGCGACTTCCGTCATTGCTTCGCCTTTTCATCGCCTGGAAGGACATACTTGCCCCCTTCCCAAGGAGACAGATAGTCAAACTGCCTGAATTCCTGCACGAGCTTCACTGGCTCA
The DNA here is from genome assembly GCA_020029455.1 of Hyphomicrobiales bacterium. Classification (GTDB taxonomy): domain Bacteria; phylum Pseudomonadota; class Alphaproteobacteria; order Rhizobiales; family Aestuariivirgaceae; genus Aestuariivirga. The sequence goes on along the minus strand of JAIBJH010000167.1, from coordinate 5,847 downwards.
TAAACCACGCGCTTCTGCTCATCATCGTAGCGCACTTCGACATAGCCCGTGGTGGGGAAGTCCTTGCGCAGGGGATGACCTTGGAAGCCGTAATCGGTGAGGATGCGGCGCAGGTCCGGATGTCCTGTGAACATTATGCCGAAGAGATCGAAGACTTCGCGCTCAAACCAGTCGGCGGCCTTGAACACAGGAATGGCGCTTGGAACATCATCGCCCTCGCCCACCTCAACTTTCACGCGGACACGCGCGTTTTTGTAGGGGCTCAGAAGGTGATAGACGACATCGAAGCGCTTCTCGCGCTCGGGGTAGTCGGCGGCGGTAATGTCGATGAAGGAGACAAATCGGCAATCCGGATCATCACGCAGGAAAGTCAGCACTTCGATGATGTTGCTTGCATCGGCAATGAGCGTCAGTTCGTCAAAGGCGATGGCGGATGAAAGTTTTTCGCCAAATCTTGTGGCGACATGGGCCGTCAATGCGTTGAGATCCAATGCCATCGGTCAGCGCTCAATTGTTCCGGTGCGGCGGATCTTCTTCTGCAGCATCAAGATGCCGTAGAGCAGTGCCTCGGCCGTGGGCGGGCAGCCTGGGATGTAGATGTCCACCGGCACAATGCGGTCGCAGCCGCGAACCACAGAGTAAGAATAGTGGTAATAGCCGCCGCCATTAGCACAGGATCCCATGGAAATGACATAGCGTGGCTCCGGCATCTGGTCGTAAACCTTGCGCAGTGCCGGCGCCATCTTGTTGGTGAGGGTTCCCGCCACGATCATCACATCCGACTGGCGGGGCGAAGCACGCGGGGCGAAACCAAACCGCTCCACGTCATAGCGTGGCATGGAGGTGTGCATCATCTCGACGGCGCAGCAGGCAAGGCCGAAGGTCATCCACATCAGCGAGCCAGTGCGGGCCCAGTTGATGAGGTCATCGGTTGAGGTGACAAGGAAACCCTTGTCGGCCAGTTCCGCATTGATCTCGGTAAAATACTGGCGCTGATCGGGTGTTGCGGTTTCGATCAATCCCATTCGAGCGCACCTTTCCGCCACTCATAAATGAAGCCAATGGTGAGGATAGCCAGGAAGATCATCATGGACCAGAAGCCGAAAATGCCAATCTTCCCGAGGCTCACGGCCCAGGGGAAGAGGAAGGCCACTTCCAGATCGAAGATGATGAAGAGGATGGAGACGAGATAGAAGCGCACGTCGAATTTCATGCGCGCATCGTCGAAGGCCTCGAAGCCGCATTCATAGGCCGAGAGCTTTTCCGGGTCTGGCTTGCTGTATGCAATCAGCAGCGGGGCAATCATCAGGGCGAGCGTGATGGCACCAGCAATGCCCATGAAAATCGCGATCGGCAGATAGTCCCGCAGCAGCTCAGGCATGGTCCCTCAAGAGGCTGAGGCGATAGGCCCCAAATCAGGCGCTAGCTAGCCTAGCATGGTGAACGCCGCAAGCACTATGCGGGGCGGTGCGCCGACATGTCCACGGGGCCGGATTGAAGCCGGCAGAAAAGAAACATGGGGCGGGAAAACCCGCCCCATGTGAGACTTTGGTGTTGCTAATGCTGCAATCAGTGGGGGGAGCCGCCGCAGCCGCAGCCAACGCTGGCTTCAGCGAAGCTGCCGCCATAAGCCGAAGCGCTCTTCTTGGAAGAGGACCAATAGCCACCCTTCTTTGACTTAGCAGAGGCGCCATATTCGCCGCCCGCAGCACCGCTGCCGGCCTTACCAGAGGCGATCACCAGAGAGCCGCTTGAGCCCTCGGCGCTCGTGCCGTAGTGGCTGGCGGAGGCCGATGAAGACGTCCAGTTGCCAGCGATAACCGTTGTGCCTCCTGCATAGGCTACGCTGGTGGCCAGCGCAGCAGCCAAGGCAACGGCGGAAATCTTGAGTATCAGTTTGTTCATGTGTCACTCCTGTACAGACTTGTTATGCGAACATTGAGTTAGTTGCGTCCGCAATTTAGTTTACCACGTTTTAGCTAAAAAATCAATTCCTATTTGCGTTTCGCGCTGGAAATTCGCACGGGGCACATCCACTTTGTCTTGCCACCCGTCTTCTTCCATGCGCAGCCACATTCGCTGCTTGAAGAAATCACCCACGTGTATTTGTAAGACGAGTAGTCTTTGACGGCGCACGCGGTACCGCTGCCAACCGCCTCTGACCTTTCCACGCCATCACGTGGTCTGCCGCTACCGCCGCCACAGCCGCAATCCGAGACGCTCGCCGATGCAAAAGATCCACCTGATGCCGACGCGCTGCTTGAACTGCCCGCGCTCGATTCTCCGGCATTGGCCGTTGCAAAAGCAAATGCAGCTATCAGCGCAGCAGCGCCTACCTTCAACACGAACTCTTTACTCATCACGCGCACTCCCTTGTTCAAGTCCAATTGCCCCTTAATCGATACGCTTCATTTCCACCTGCGGGCGGATCTCCTTCAGAACTCGATGTTGCAGTGATCAGTGATCTTGCTCTTCTGCAGCCACTGTATTGAATCGCAACCCTTCGAAGCCGCGACGGTCAATGCTGGTCCTGTTTTTCCGTGTTCCGAGATTGTTATTGTCGCTGATGCCCAGGACGAAGAGAACGCCGACGAAGATTCAAAACCACTTTCCGCCAATCCGTAGCCCATCGCCGCTGCAAAGGCCGATGCGCTCTTGGTATCTGCATAAGCGGCGGCGAATGTCGATGACTCGAGGAATGCCTTTAGATCGCCTGACGCAAATGCGCCTGCTTCAGTTGACGTTCCGGTCATGGCGCTCACCGACTTCTTGCTGGATATTGCGATGGCGAATGATCCGGTCGTCGTGTAGGCGAATGAATAGCTCCATCCGCCCTCCATGAATGCCGTTGTGGTGCCGTCCGGAATGCTTGCAGTGGTGTAGAATTTATGGCCATCTGCTTCGGCATATGCTGAAGCTCCCGTTCCAGACAGGGCGTAAGCTGAAAGTGTTTTTCCTGATTCCGCATATGCCAGGCTGCCACTGGATGTCAGAACAAGAACTTGGCCACTGCCATCCACTGCACCCGCAGCCACCTCAACTCCCGCAGCCGCGAAGGCAGAGAGTGTTTTTTTATGCTTTTTTGCGGAGGCAACCGCAGTTGTCTTGACCTTTGCAAAACTGCCGCCGTGTTTGCTCAGACTGCGCGCTTCGGCATAACCTTTGGAGACCGTCTTTACGGAAACTCCCGTCTTGCGGTCGCCTTCCGAGGCTTGCGAAATCGTATGCCCACTAAATTCAGATTTGACGAATCCTGTCCCGCGGGACACCGCACCGCCTACGGTGCCGCCAGCTGTTCGACCCGAGTCCGCAACAGCCACACTCGGCGCGCCACTCAGAACGACGAGCGCGACGCCAAACCCAAGCCAACTCCCCCGGCCAATACGCGCTGGGGCCAAACTCTTGCACACAAACATACCCACGCTCCACTTACCGGCTTGGCGAAGAGGGGCCTCTTTTCAGACCTCGACGAACAAGCAGAGCCGCACACCCAAGTCACAGCAGAAACGGAAAATCTGCTACAAACTTTAGGTTGAAGAGTAACGGCATGTTAACCGAACTGTCAATCCTAAATTGAAACAGCTTATCAATTTCTTGTTAAGGTTAACGGAGGCACCCGCCAACTTGTGCCCACATTGGCGAGTTCAGAAGCCGATGCCAGCCTTCAGGAAATCCAACCCAAGGGCAATAAATTCGGCCTTTTCGGTACTGTCCTTGCCGTAACTGTGGCCGCCGGTTGCTGGCTCATAGTAGTAAGTGGGATAGCCCATGGCCTGGAGCTTCGCTGTCAGCTTGCGGCCATGGCCGGGATGGACGCGGTCGTCAGCCTTACTTGAGGCTATGAGAATGGGCGGATAGGGCATGCCTGGCTCGGCCAGGTGATAGGCCGAGAATTTCTCCATGAAGGCCCAATCTTCCACCTTTTCGGGATCGCCATATTCGGCCATCCAGCTCGCACCCGCGAGGAGTTTGGTATAGCGGCGCATGTCGGTGAGCGGGATGGTGCAGAACAACGCCCCGAAACGTTCCGGATAACGCACCAGCATATTGGCGATGAGAAGCCCGCCATTGGAGCCCCCCTCCGCCGCAATGCGTTTCGGAACCGTGACGCCTCTCTTCACCAAGTCTTCGGCGATGGCCGCAAAGTCGTCGTGGGATTTGGCCTTGCCCGCAAGGCGCCCCGCATCATGCCAGGGCGTACCGAACTCGCCGCCGCCGCGAATATGGGCAATGACGCAAGTGCCGCCCTGCTCCAGCCACAGCTTTCCCATGGCGGCGTTGTAGGTCGCCTCTTCGGAAAGCCCGAAGCCACCATAGCCGGTCATATGTACTGGGGCATTGCCGGACATGTCCTCAGGGCCAATCTGGACATAGGGAATGCGCTCACCGTCTGGCGAGACGGCTTCGTGGCGGGTCACTTCAAGCCCCGTGGCATCGAAAAATGAGGGGGTGCGCTTCAATACCTGAGGCGAGGTTGAACCTTCGGCGCAGAAGGAAAGTGTCGGTGGTGTCACCGGATCGTTGATGGAAATCAGCAGATCGCCATTGCTGTCGGAAGGTTCGGCATCGAATGGCATCACACTGACGGAACCCGTTCCCGGCAGTTCAGGAAAGGGCAATCTTCGCCAACTGTCGTCATACGCCTCGAAACGGTTTTCGAGATTGTCCTTGTAGTGGAGCAAGAGCTTGCCGTTGACGAAAGCGAAGCTCTGCAGGGCCTTGCGCGCAGCAGGTTCAAACACAGTTGTGAATTCGCGATTGCCGTCAAGAAAGGCGCTGCGCGATATCGCAAGAAGGGAATCGGCTGCGTAGCTCTTGCCTTCCACGGACCATGCTTCACGCGGCTTCACCGTCATCAGGTCATTGTCAAACTCGACGGAGACACCCGTGGGCAAGTCCAGTTGCCGCAGTTCACCACCCGCCTGCCCGGTATGGACCACTACGTTGAAGAAGTCGCTGTGGTCGAGAATGTAGACGGGCTTTTCTGGATGGCGGTGATCGATGCCACACCATACGCCCATGTGATTGCGGTCAATCTCAAGAATTGTCTTGGCCGCTTCCCATGGTTTGCCGCGCTGCCACAGCCGCACCGTACGGGAATAGCCCGCAACGGTCATGAACTCGTCGCCACCGATCGCGCTGGTGAGGAGCAGCGTGTTGCGGTCAATCCATACCACGCTGCCTTTTGCTTCAGGCACTTCGAAGCCACCCTCGACAAATTTTCCAATCTCGCGATTGAATTCGCGCAGAACAACAGCATCGGAACCACCGCGCGACAGACTGAGGATCACATGGGTGTCGTCGCCGGGAAGTGAGGCAGCACCGGCATAAACCCAGTCCTCGCCTTCCGCCTTTGCCAGCGCATCGATGTCGAGCACCACGTCCCAGCGTGGCGTTTCGGTAGCATAGGACTCCAGTGTCGTGCGGCGGATGAGGCCGCGCGGATTCTTTTCGTCCTGCCAGAAATTATAGAGCTTGCCGTTGCGGCGGCGGACGAAGGGAATGCGGTCTGGCCGGTCGAGGATGGCTTTGAGGGCGGCAGCATCGGCGGCAATCCGTGAGCCGCCAAACATCGCGAGCGTGTTGCGATTCTGCGCGGCAACCCAGTTGAGGGCGCGGGCGCCGCTCACCTCTTCGAGTTCGAGGAAGGGATCGTCATCGGGGGCAGCAAGGTTTGGCTTGGACAGGGTCATGGCCGAGACTCCCGACAAAAAAAGCCGCTAATGTGGCGGCTCGTATTATTCCAAAAATGGCGCGAGTGACGGGGCTCGAACCCGCGACCTTCGGCGTGACAGGCCGACGCTCTAACCAACTGAGCTACACCCGCTTAGGGCTGGCCGGGGCTTT
>JAIBJH010000166.1 GCA_020029455.1 Hyphomicrobiales bacterium | reverse complement strand
AACATGGTGTATTCCTTCCTGAGTTGCGTCATTGGTGGGGATCACCGTTGATGGCACCCTTTCTAGGCCCCCGGGCCTGAACCCCTCCTGAGCCTGCCGTTTATCTGCCATTCATGTTGAAAGCCGGGGTCAGACGCCCGGCGCGCTTCCCGGCAAGCCGGAAACGGCTTGCCGAAGAGGATTCGCGCCAGGCAAATAAGTTGGAGCAAATCCTTGTCGCGAAAGTCTTCAACTTTCCCGGGATTTGCTCTAAACGCCCGGCCCATGGCAAAACCGACCATATTTATCGACGGCGAGGCCGGCACCACCGGCCTTCAGATCAGGGACCGGCTCAAAGGCCGGACCGATCTGGAGCTTGTTTCGATCGCGCCGGAAAAGCGCAAGGAGGCAAACGCCCGCCGCGAGCTTTTGAACAGCACCGATGTGGCGATCCTCTGCCTGCCCGATGAAGCGGCAATCGAAGCCGTATCGCTGATAGACACCAAATCACAGACCCGCGTGATCGATGCCTCGACGGCTTTTCGCGTTAACCCCCAATGGGCTTATGGTTTTCCCGAACTTGACCAGAACCAGGCGCGCAAGATCGCCGCGGCGTCCCGCGTCGCCAATCCTGGCTGCTGGCCGCAGGGCTTCATTGCTCTGGTGAAGCCGCTCATCGTCGCAGGCCTCCTGCCCAAGGACACGACTCTCACCTACTCCGGCATTTCCGGCTATTCCGGCGGCGGCCGCAAGATGATCGAGGACTATGAGGCGAAAGGCGATGCCGCTTCGCGCTTCATGCCCTATGGCCTCACCTTCAACCACAAGCACCTGCCGGAGATGAAATATTACACCGGCATCTCCCACGATGTTGTGTTCCAGCCAACGGTCGGCAATTTTGCCCAAGGCATGCTGACATCGGTGCCGCTCCATCTCTCGCAATTCAAGCCCGGCACGAATGCAAGCCTCATCCACCAGGCCATCACCACCTGGTATCACGGCAACCGCTTTATCTCGGTTGCGCCACTAGAATCGATTGAGCGCGCAACAACCATCGACCCCGAGGCGCTGAACAACAGCAATGACATGCGGCTCCATGTCTTCGCCAATGAGGCGCGCGGCCACATCGTGTTAATGGCGATCTATGACAATCTCGGAAAAGGTGCCTCCGGCGCCGCCGTGCAAAACCTCAACCTGATGATCGGGGCCGACGAAGCGGCCTCCGTCAGCCTTGCCGCGTAAGGAAAAACATCATGCAGAAATTTGATACGCTTACCGGTGTGGCGGCTCCACTCAACATCGTCAACATCGACACCGACATGATCATCCCCAAGCAGTTCCTTAAGACGATAAAGAGGACGGGGCTCGGCAAATCGTTGTTCTATGAAATGCGCTACACCCAGGATGGCGCGGAGCTTCCGGATTTCGTCCTGAACAAGCCCGCTTATCGCAAGGCACAGGTGCTGGTGGCCGGCGACAATTTCGGCTGCGGCTCCTCGCGCGAGCACGCGCCCTGGGCGCTTCTCGACTTCGGCATCCACTGCGTCATCTCCACGAGCTTTGCAGACATCTTCTACAACAACTGCTTCAAGAACGGCATCCTGCCCATCGTGGTTTCGCCCGATGACCTGAAGAAGCTGCTTGATGATGCCGAGCGCGGCGCCAATGCCACCCTCACCATCGATCTTCCCAATCAGGAAATCCGGGGGCCCGATGGCGGCATGATCAAGTTCGACATCGACCCCTTCCGCAAGCATTGCCTCTTGAACGGCCTCGATGACATCGGCCTCACCATGGAAAAGTTCAAGTCCATCGATGCCTTTGAAAAGAAGGCGGCGGCCAACCGGACATGGCTGTAGCATGTCGGATGCCGCGATAAATCTCTCAGAGAAGCTTTCCAAATTCTCCGAATATTGGTCGCCCAAGATCGTCGGCCAATACAATGGCAATGACTTGCTGCTGGCCAAGCTGAAGGGTGAGTTCGTCTGGCACTCACATCCAGATACGGATGACTTTTTCCATGTGCTCAAAGGCACGCTCGTCATCAAGCTGCGTGACCGCGACGTGAAACTGGGACCTGGAGAAGTCTTTGTGGTGCCCAAGGGTGTCGAGCACTGCCCCGTCGCCGAGGAGGAGGTTCACGTGCTGGTCATCGAACCGCAAGGCACGCCGAACACGGGCGACGAAAAAACGGCTGCAAAGAAGGTGGCGATCTAAACTTTGCACGCCATCATCACCACGGTCCTTCCCGTCTTTGGCCTCATCGTTCTGGGCTATATCTTTGCCCGTGCCCGGGTGATCGATGCGCAAGCGGGCCGCGGCATTTCGCTCTTCGTTTTCAACATCGCCATTCCCGCCTTCCTCTTCCGCACCGTGTCCAGCGTGGACGGGCAGGCAGGTGCCCCATGGGCTCTGTGGTTTGCCTATTTCGGCGGATTGGCCTTGGCCTGGATCGCGGCAGCATTTGTTTCGCGTTCCTTCGAAAGCCTCAACCACAGTGGTGGCGCCGCTGCCTCCATGGCCACGGGCTTCGGCAATCTTGCATTGCTCGGAACACCGCTGGCCCTTGCTCATTTCGGCAATGCCATCGCTGTGCCGCTCGGCATGATCCTGTCCATTCACGCGCCTGTCTTGTGGTTCTCGGCTACGCTGCACCGTGAACTGGCCCGCCACTCCGGCAGTTTCTCCCTCGCCAATACCGCGAAGGAACTGGCGACACAGCTTGCCACCAACGCCATCGTGCTGGCCCTCGCAGCAGGCGCGCTGTGGCGCTTTACGGGGATCGGCCTTCATCCTGTGCCCGACAAGATGCTTTCCATGCTGGCCGATGCCGGCGTGCCGACCGCACTCTTTGCCCTCGGCGTTTCGCTCTCGGCCTATTCGCTGAAAGGTTCCTGGGATGGCATGTTCACCCTGATCGGCCTCAAGATGGTGCTAATGCCTATCCTGGTCTTTCTTCTCTGCCGCTTTGCCGTCACCTTGCCGCCGCTCTGGATCAAAGTCGCCGTGCTCTTTGCGGCAATGCCGACAGGCGCAAATGCCTTCCTTTTCGCTCAGCGCAATGATGAGGCCGTGCCCGCCGTCTCCGGCGCCATTGCGCTCGGCACAGGCCTTGCCGCCATCACAGTTTCGATCCTGTTATGGCTGATGGATTCGAACTACATTTAACGCGCTTTCCGACCACGTATAATCACGCGGTCGAAAAGAACCGAAGGTCCGCGAAGCGAATTCGCGCCAACATGATATGCTGGAGCATGTTCTCATCGCAAAAGTCATTCAACTTTTGCGGGACATGCTCTAGCGCGGCATAACTGACCAATAATCCAGTTCCAGAATGACGCCCGGCTTGTCCGGCCCGCCATCCTCAATCTGGAATGACGAACTTGCGATGTTCTTCGTGGCCCTTGTCACGATGCGCAGCGCGCCGATGTCCTTGCGTCCCGGAATCTCCGCCTTCTCCCTGATCTCGCTCCAGGCATAAACCGTATCGCCCGCAAAGAGCGGCGCCACATGCCGTCCGCCATTGATCGCCGCGATGTGAAAGGCATTGGCAAGGCCATTGAAAGAGAGCGCCCGCGCCAACGACATCACATGCCCGCCATAGACGAGCCTTCTACCAAAGCGTCCCTGCGCTTCCGCGTGGGCATTGAAATGCACCCGCGCCGTATTCTGGTAAAGCCGTGTCGCGAGCTGATGCTCCGCCTCCTCAACCGTCATGCCATCCCTATGATCGATGCTCTCTCCAACCGCATAGTCAGCAAACAAGTGCCGGCTTCCAGCAAGAATGCGATCATAGTTATGAAGTTCCGGGACGGCATGGCCAAGGTCATCTGCTACCACAAAGGGCGCTAGTGATGGAGTCGCTTGTCCATCTATGATTGAAGCTTCTTCGCGCTTCTTCACCATCACCCAACGGGTAAAGCGCAATACCTCTTCGCTGCGCTGGTTCGCGCCGCTGGTGTGAACGTAAACTACCCCCGTCTGCTTGTTTGAATTTTCCTTGAGGCCGATCACCTCGCTCGTGGCGGAAAGTGTATCACCCGCATAGACTGGCTTCAGGAATTGGCACTCCGCATAGCCAAGATTGGCAACGGCATTGAGCGAGATATCGGGAACGCTCTTGCCGAAGACGATGTGAAAGACAAGCAGATCATCGACAGGTGCCGACCAATAGCCGCAAGCCTTGGCAAAGGCATCCGATGATTGCACGGCAAAGCGCGAACCATAGAGCGCCATGTAGAGAGCCACATCGCCGCCCGTCACGGTGCGCGGCGTTGCATGCACGATGCGCTGGCCGACATGGAAGTCTTCCAGGAAATTTCCGGCGCTGGACTTGCTCACAACACCGTCTCCGCAACGGTTTCAGCGGCAGCCTCGGCGATGGAAAGAATATGCTTCGCCATATCGAGATGCAGCCGTTCCACCATGCGCCCCTCATGGGCAACGACGCCCTTACCCGCGTTTTCAGGTTTGGCAAAAACATCCACCACGCCCCTGGCCCATGCCACATCGTCCGCCGATGGCGAAAACACACTGTTGCAGGGTGCTATCTGTGAAGGATGGATCAGCGTCTTGCCATCCATGCCGAGGGCCTTGCCCTGTTCGCATTCGGCAAGAAAGCCCGCTTCATTCGTGATGTCATTGAAAACCCCGTCGACGCAGGAAAGCCCGAAGGCCCGCGCCGCGAGAACACATTGCGAAAGCGCTGGCACCAGCGCGAACCGTCCACCCGCCGCGCTCATGCGGCTTTCCTTCACCAGATCATTGGTGCCGATCACAAGGCAGGTGAGCCTGTGCGCTGCTGCTCTGCCGATTTCCGCCAAGTTGAGGATGGCCAGCGGCGTCTCTATCATGGCCCAGAGCGAGAGGCCGTTCGCCATTGCCGCCGCCTTCGCCAAATCATCGGCAGTCGCAACCTTGGGCACCAGAATGGCATCGGGTTTGGCCGCCAACGCCATGGCGAAATCTTCCTCCGCCCAAGGCGTGCCAAGTCCATTGACTCGGATCGTCACTTCCCGCCGCCCGAAGCCGCCTGCCCTCACCGTCTCGGAAATAAGCCTGCGCGCCTCTGCCTTCTGCTCGGGCGCGACAGAATCCTCAAGATCGAGAATCAGGGCGTCGGCGGCAAGTGTTCTTGCTTTTTCGAGGGCGCGGGGCTTGTCGCCCGGCATGTAGAGAACGGAGCGGCGGGGTTTCGCAGTCATGGCCGCCAGCCTAGCTTTTGCACTGCAGCATGAAAAGCCGACTTTTGCAGGGGTCTATGCCACAAGGCTGCTTGAGCAATGCCAGACCCTCAGGCAATAGGGGCCATGCGCTCCTATGATGTTGTGATTATCGGTGCCGCCATCGTCGGCAGCTCCACCGCCTATTATCTCCGCAAAAACGGTTTCAAAGGCTCCATCGCCCTCATCGAGAAAGACCCAAGCTACAAGCAATCCTGCACGGCGCTGTCCTGGGGTGGCATCAGGCGGCAGTTTTCAACACCCGAGAATATCAGGCTCTCGGAATTCGGCCTGAAGCTCATCCGCAACCTCAAACAGGAATTTGGCCCCGACGCGGACGTTGGTTTCAAGGAGCAGGGCTATCTGGTCCTCGCCAGTGAAGCCTCCGTGCCGGTGCTGGAGGAGAATGCCAAGCTCCAAATTTCCATGGGCGCTGACACCGTGCTCTTAGGCCCCACCGATCTGGAAAAGCGCTTTCCCTACATGTCCTTTGAAGGCATCGCCGCGGCTTCCTTCGGTCAGAGCGGCGAGGGCTGGTTTGATCCCTATCAATTCATGAATCTCATCCGCAAGGCGGCCATTGCCAAGGATGTGGACTTCATCACCGCCGAAGTGACCGTGTCTATGTCGTGGATTGCCCGGCGGCAACTGACGCGCTCCGCAAAGGCCCACTCACCTTCGACATCAACGGCGTTTATTTCCGCCCCGAAGGCCGCAACTTCCTCTGGGGCTTTACGCCCACCGACGAGGAAGAACCCCAGGTCAAGGATTGGGAGATGGATTTCTCCTGGTTTGAGGAAAAGCTCTGGCCGCTCGCCGCCGCTCGCGTTCCCGCCTTCGAGGCCGTGAAACTCGTAGGGAGTTGGGTCGGCCACTATGACTACAACTGGTTCGACCACAACGGCATCATCGGCAGGCATCCTGCCCATGCCAATTTCTATCTGGGCAATGGCTTTTCCGGCCACGGCATCCAGCAGGGCCCTGCCACGGGAAACGCCATCGCTGAATTGATCTGCTTTGGCGAGTATCGCACCATTGATCTGAAGGCCTTGGGCGTTGAGAGGATTGCTGAGGGAAAACCCCTCTTCGAAAAAAACATTTTCTGATGGCGAAGGTTCTTGCCATATCTTCGCAAACAGTCTTCGGCCCTGTCGGCAATTCCGCAGCGGTTCCGGCATTGCAGGCGGAAGGCCATGAAGTACTGGCCCTCCCGACCATTCTTCTCTCCTTTCATCCCGGCCACGGTGCACCATCGGGCCAGCGCACGCCCGCGCCCCTCATGCAGGAGATGATTGAAAAACTGGAGAAACTCGGAGCACTCAAGAACTGTAACGCCGTGATGACCGGCTATTTCGCCGATGCCGGACAGGTGAAGGTAGTAGCGCAGGCCATCGCTCACATCAAGAAACAGAATTCCAACTGCGTTGTCCTTGTCGATCCAGTGATCGGTGATGACGGCGCGCTCTATGTGTCGCAAACCGTCGCCGAAGCCATTCGCCATCACCTCGTTCCGCTGGCCACTATCGCAACACCCAATGCCTTTGAACTTTCCTGGCTCACGGGCAAAGATGTTAGCGACGAGAAATCTGCGACAGAAGCAGCATCACATCTTGGTCTCGCAGAAACGCTCATCACCTCGGTGCTTTCTGGCGATGAGCTGGCAACTCTGCTCGTGGCCGAAGGTCACAAGCAATTGTACAAGGCAAAACGCCTCGCCCAAGTGCCCCACGGCACTGGTGATTTTCTCTCCGGTCTTTATCTCGCCCATCGCCTGAAACATCTGCCCGCTGAAGCCTTCCATCGCGCCATGGCACAGCTTGAAGCCGCCATCGCGCGAAGCTCCGGCAGTTCTGTCCTGCACATCACAGGATGAAGCGGCGGTGCGCCGTGATGAAGAGATTGTTCTTGTCGCGTTGAGACAGACGCTCGCGCCGCGCCGCATAGATCTGGCGCGGATCATCTTTTTCGGACTGACTTTGGCGTAGCTTCAGCACAAGCTGAAGCCATTGCAGAAAAGTGGACATGGATGTTCCCGTTGCGAACAAGGCTCTCGCCCGCCGCGATGACTGAAAAGATTGATGATGATGCCCCACGGACCAACAAGGCCATGGCAGCAACAGTGAATGATGTTTTGTAGGTGCGCCTCAGGCGCGAATTACGCTTAACCGCTCAGGGCACCGGACCCTGAGGGGCCGGGGATCAGCGTCGCGTTTTGTATGGCTCCATGATGATCCTCCTGCGTAATTGGTTGGGCGCGCGGCATAGCACGATTCCCGCGCGAGGCAATGCCAAAACGCAAATCATCCGCACATGTGCCGCCGCTGCAACAGTTCAACTATACAGTTTGCCCATGAGCGCTGAGAGCCGCCGCGCAAATCCCGCCGGATCTGCCACCACTTCGCCTTCCAAGATGAAAGCCTGGTCCAGCAGAAGATGCGCTGCATCCGCAAGATCACCGCCCGCATCGGCCTTCAATGCCAGCGCCTTGATCATGGCATGACCGCCGTTGATCTCGAGAACCGGCGCACTGATCGAAACGCCTGAATCCTTCTGCCTTGATAGCATGCGCTCCAGTGCCCGGTCCAAGTGACTGTCATTGACAATACAGACAGCGCTGTCCGTGAGCCTGTCTGACATTCGCACATCCTTCACCCTCTCGCCCAACGCTGCCTTGAGTGATGCGATCAATTTGCCGAGCGACAGATCATCAGGTTTCTTCTCATCTTTCGCGGCGGCAGGCTTGATCTTGTCGAGATCGCTGGCGCCCTGATTCACCGAGACAAAAGGCTTGCCGTCAAAGCCCATGGCGGTGCGCACCCAGAAACTATCGACAGGATCGGTCAAGAGCAGCACTTCGATGTCCCGCGCCCTATAGCCTTCAAGCTGTGGGGAAGCCGCCGCCTTCGCCGCATCCTCCGCCGTGATATAATAGATCGCCGTCTGGTTTTCCTTGAGGCCGTTCACATAATCGCGCAGTGTCAAGGCCTCGGCCTTGGTGGACTTGAAGCGGGCAAATTCGAAAATCTCCTCGCGCCGCTCGAAATCCTCATAGAGCCCTTCCTTGATCACCGGTGCATAGAGATCCCAGATCTTGCCGAACGCATCTTTATCCTTCTCTGAAAGCTTCTTGAGTTCGGACAGCACGCGGTTTGTGAGTGCCTTCCGCACTGCTGCCACATCCGGGTTGTTCTGCAGCATCTCGCGCGACAGGTTGAGTGGCATGTCGGCCGAGTCCACCACACCGCGCACGAAGCGCAAATAGGCAGGCAAGAGTTCCGCATCATCGGCAATGAAGACGCGTCGCACATAGAGCTTCTGCCTGCCCTTGCGCTGCGGATCATAAAGATCGAAGGGCCGCTCGCCCGGCACATAGAGCAGCACCTGATATTCATTGCGCCCTTCCGCCTTGTAGTGAAGCGTGAGGGCCGGATCGCCCGAAACATGGGCCAGCGCCTGGTAGAATTCCTTGTGCTGCTCTTCCGTCACTTCCGCCTTGGGCCGTGCCCAGATGGCGCTGGCGGAATTGATTTGCCTTGCCGTGTCCCTGTCTTCCGCAAGCTTGATCGGATGGGCGATGTGATCGGAATAGACCTTGACCACGCTCTCGATCTTCCACGACTCGAGATAGTCCTGCGCATTCTTCTTGAGATGCAGCACGATCCTGGTGCCACGTGGGCCCCTCTCCGCTTCGCTCACCGTGAAGCTGCCGAGGCCATCGGAGGTCCAGAGATGGGCTTTCGCACTGCCCGCCTTGCGCGATGTCACCTCCATCTTGTCCGCCACCATGAAAGCTGCATAGAAGCCGACCCCGAACCGCCCAATGAGGTTCACATCGCCCTTGGCCTTTTCGACGAAGGCCTCAGTGCCCGAACGTGCAATGGTGCCGAGATGGGAAGCCAATTCCTCAGCACTCATGCCGATTCCCGTATCGGTGACCGTCAGCGTGCCGGCCGCCTTGTCTGCGGCGATGGTGATGGAAAGTTCCGGTTCCTTTTCCAGAAGCTCCGGCTTGGCGATTGATTCGTAACGGAGTTTGTCCAGTGCGTCCGAAGCATTGGAGATGAGTTCCCTCAAGAACACATCCCGGTCCGAATAGACCGAATGCACCATGAGGCTGAGGAGCTTTGCTACCTCTGCCTGGAAGGGCTGTGATGCGCCCAACTCGATCTTCGCCTGGTTCTTTGCCTTGGCCCCTGCCATCGTCACATTGCCCCGTAAAACCTTGCGCTACAGCAGCCCGACGGTTGTCTGGAATCAGATAGCCGTCGGAAAGCTGCTGTAGAATCAAATACCTGGCGCAACTTTCTACTCTCAAATC
>JAIBJH010000165.1 GCA_020029455.1 Hyphomicrobiales bacterium | reverse complement strand
CTATTGGGGCGTGTAGAGCGCCACAGGGGCGCACCCAGCGACGGCGGTCTCAAGCGGTCGTCGTCTTTTTTTTCCACTACACCTGGTTCGGTTCCAGAACCGTTGCCATTCTCAACGGTGTGATCAGCTCTCGCGAGGAAGTCTCCAAGTACATTGAGAGTAGCGATGTGCCCGCACAAGACCCGTAAAGTTACAAGCAACGGAACGGCGACAATGATGCCGGGAATTCCCCAGGCCCAGGCCCAGAAGGCCAAAGCCAAGAGGATTGCCACTGAATTGAGTTGCAGCCGCCGGCCAAGCAACAGAGGCGATACAAGCTGTGATTCAATCCCCGTGACGAGGATGTAAGCCAGAGGCGGCAACAAGGCAGCTCCCATGGACGGAAAAAGCACACCTCCCACCAGGGTGGAAAGTATGGTGGCAAGGATTGGTCCAAGATAGGGGACGTAGTTGAGTATAAAGGCAGCAAGGGCCCAGAGTTCGGAAGTGGGCATGCCCAACGCGTAGAGCGCAACACCTACGGCAATGCCTACGCAGGCATTGATGGCCGTAATGGTGAACAGATATGCCGAAACCTCATGTTCGACGTCATAAACGATCCGCAACGCCATTTTCTTGTCGCTGAGAGCTGGAAGAGCACGAATGGGTTTCTCGAAAAAGAGGTCTCCCGATGCCATCAGGAACGTGGCGAGGACGAGAGCAGCACCAACGATGATAAGAAAGTATGCCGGGTAACCCACGACAGAGGAAAGGATTACCGTGACATCGGGGCCAGTCACTATGTCGGCTTGGGTATTTGCCCCGGGCGACGCCGCGGCTGCCGACTGGATCTCATGGGCAAGATTCAAGACACCTGCCAGCGCCTGCCTCATGCCGCGCAGCTTCACAAGCAGTTCGTCTTTGAGGGTGGGCGCAGTCGCGATCCACTGCGCAATAGGACCACTGAACAAGTAAGACGCAGCCGCTACTATGACAACGAGGCTCCCGATGATGGCGCCAGCGGACACCCAGGGAGCAATGCCCCGCCTGGAAAGCCGCCGCACTGCTGGCCGGAATGTAATTGCAATCAGAAATGCGAAGACAATTGGAACCAGCAAATCACGCGCGAAGTAAACCGCGGCAAGCGCGAGCAAAACGGCAACAATAGTAAGAAGATTTCGGACCTGCCGCAGATGGACGGCCTCGCTGGTTGCCTTCGCTCCCTTCACGCAATGATGGTGCTATTCACACCCTCCCCATCAGTACCAGTATGAGGACAACAATCAGGACAAGGCCAAGACCGCCGGAAGGGACATAGCCCCAGTCGCGGCTGTGGCCCCACGTCGGCAATGCACCGATGAGAATGAGAACGAGGATAATGAGAAGAATTGTGCCCAATGACATTGACGCCTCCATATGATTCGCTGAGGCTCAATGCCCAACGACAGGCATTTGTTCCATCGCCTCGGTTCCTCCTTTTTTGCGACACAATTTTTCGAAAGATTTCAAGAGATTCATGGCAAGGAAATTATTTTCCAGAACATGGAACCAGCCTGGGCCGTTTCGCGTTTTACAGCGGATGGTTACCGTAAATAACCGTCGCAGGAGGGGAATCACATGAATTTGGCCAGCAGCATCTCGCCGCAATTGCCTTATTTGCGCCGTTTTTCGCGCGCCCTGACCGGATCACAACAAGGCGGTGATGCCTATGTGGCGGCCCTGTTGGAAGCTATCATTGCAGAGCCCGATGATTTCAATCCTTCATCCGACCTGCGTATTGCCCTCTACCAGAAGTTTTGCAGGCTATGGGAATCGGTGTCGATCAACATGAGGCCCGCCGCCCAGAACGACAATCCATCGACACCACGCTGGGCTGCAAGCGCCCAGCGGCATCTTTCGGCAATCCCGCCCAAAGCGCGCGAAGCTTTCTTGTTGTTGGCAGTGGAAAATTTCACCACCAAGGAAATTGCCGTCATTCTCGACCGCGACGAAGAGACAGTTACAGCGCTACTGGATGAAGCTTCCCAGGCTATCATCGACCAAGTCGCCACCAGCGTGATGATCATCGAGGACGAGCCACTGATCGCCATGGACCTCAGGGCCATCGTGGAGACTCTGGGTCACAAGGTGACAGGTGTGGCGCGCACGCACCGGGAGGCCGCCAAGCTCGCAGCAAAATCGCGCCCGGGCCTGATCCTCGCCGACATCCAGCTCGCCGATGGCAGCTCCGGCATCGATGCTGTGAATCAGATCCTCACGGCTTTTGAAGTTCCCGTGATCTTCATCACGGCTTTTCCGGAAAGGCTGTTGACTGGCGCACAACCAGAACCAACTTTCCTGATCACAAAGCCCTTTACCCCCGAAATGGTGAAGGCGGTGGTGAGTCAGGCTCTATTCTTTGACAGCAAGGCCAGGGTGGCTGCCTAGATTCGGCGCCAAGCGGAACTATTGTTACATTGGCGCGTTAACTCTGTTAGGAGTTGCGCATGATCAGGTTTTTCACACTGCTGGTTTTTGCCTTGCTTGCCCTCGTGGTGGCAATGGGCGGCAATATTTTTTCAGGGGTTGCCTTGCTGATTGTTGGTCTCTCGGCTATCGGGCTAAGTGTATCACTTTACGCCGATCTCAGCCGCGATACCTGAGGTGAGCCCCCAGTATCTCTGGCTAGTTTTGACGATTCTCGTCGGGCACCTTGTCCAGAACCAGCTTCAGACTGATCATGCCGCCCGTGTTACGCAGTCGTATCAGGTATTCGCCAGACGATAGGCGTTCAACACCGTCAATATCCTCGAACTCAGACGTGCCGTCTTGCGATACCTTGATGTCATAGCTTGTGCCACCAAACCTGTAGCGTACGGAAAATCCTGGCCAGGACAGGGGGATGCAAGGCTTGACCCTAAGGGTGTCACCTTCGCGCGACATTCCGAGGATGGCCTCAAGACCTGCGCGATAGAGCCAGCCTGCGGCACCCGTGTACCATGTCCAGCCGCCCCTGCCCCGATTGTGACCGACTGAATAGACATCGGCCGCCACAACATAGGGCTCCACGCGATAGCGCAGTGCATCCTCCTTCGTCAGTGTATGATTGATGGGATTGAGCAGAGAAAACAGCTGGCCTGCCCTTTCAGTATCATTCCTCTTGGCATGGGCGAAGATGGACCAGATGGCCCCATGGGTATATTGCCCTCCGTTCTCCCGGATGCCTGGTGGATAGGCCTTGATGTAACCTGGATCTGGCAGGGATGTGTCAAAAGGCGGCGCAAACAGCAGGGCAAGGCCATCTTCGCCTTTCACAAGCTGTCCGAATGATTGAGCCAAGGCCTCTGCTGCCCGCCCAGCATCACCTGCACCCGAGAGCACCGCCCAGGATTGGGCAATGCTGTCGATGCGGCATTCAGTATTGAGTGACGAACCAAGCGGTGTTCCGTCATCAAAATAACCGCGACGATACCACTGCCCATCCCAGCCATGGGCCTCGATGGCAGCGCTGAGTTTCTCCATGTGCCGCTTCCACACCTCGGCGCGCGGGGTATCATCACGCGCCACTGCGAGAGCACGAAACGCATGAAGAGTTGAGTACAAGAACCAGCCAAGCCAGATACTTTCGCCTTTGCCCTGCTCGCCCACGCGGTTCATTCCGTCATTCCAGTCCCCCGTACCGAAGAGGGGGAGCCCATGCGCGCCAACAGTAAGACTTCGGTCCAGCGCCAGCGCACAATGCTCGTAGACGCTAGCGGTTTGTGCTGCGACCGTGGGTTCGAAGTAGGCCTCGTGTTCTTCGGCCTCAAGCCCGCGCCCATCGAGAAACGGGACTTGCTCACCAAGAATGCCGGTATCGCCGGTCACTTTGGCGTAGTGATGCACGCAATAGGCAAGCCAAACCGTGTCATCGCTGATGCGTGTCCGCACACCCACGCCGGAGTCCGGCAGCCACCAGTGTTGCAAGTCGCCTTCCTTAAACTGTCGCCCTGCAGCACGAAGAATATGCTCTCGTGCGATTTCCGGCCGCGTCACCGCCAATGCCATGGAATCCTGCAACTGGTCGCGCATGCCATAGGCGCCGCTGGCCTGATAAAAACCTGCCCGGCCGAACATTCGGCAAGACAGGGTTTGGTAGAGCAGCCAGCCGTTCATGACGAGATCGAATGAGGGATCAGGTGTTGCCACCTCGATAGCGCCCAGCGTTTCTTTCCAGAAATTCTTCACCTCTGACAGAACGGCATCCAAGTCCGCCGCGCGATACTTGGCTATGAGCGCCCGTGCCTCCGCTTCATTGGCCGCGCTGCCGACCAGGATGCGAACCTCTCCCGGTGTGGCACCAGTGAGCGTGATCTTTGCCTGCAGGGCAGCGCAGGGATCAGGCCCGGCGCCTGTTGTATTCGATAATCCTTCACCATCGATGATCGCTCGAGGTGAAGCGAGGCTGCCGTAGCGCCCGATGAAATGTTGCCGGTCTCCGCTCCAGCTTGCTTGTGCCCCGCAAAGATCCATGAACACCACACGGCCGCCGAAGAACTCATTCCATTTGTTGTGCACGAAGAGGGCACCTGTTTCCGCGTCTATCTCTGTCGACACATATGGCGTGGAGCTGGCGCGCTGTGCGCCCAGCACCAGATCAGCATAGAACGTAACGGTGAGTTGACGGCTGCCGGCAGCATTCTGGGTAACACGCAGGCGTTCAAGCTTGATGGTATCAGCGAGCGGCACGAACTGCAGAAGTTCCATGGAAAGGCCCACGTCGTCTGCCTCATAGACCGAATATCCGAAGCCGTGGCGGGTGCGGTAACTGGCGTTCCCACAAAACAAAGGTGCCAGGCAGGGAGAAGTTGTCCGGCCTGCGCGCTGATCCCGGACGTAGAGCACCTCCGAGGGCCGGTTGCTGACAGGATCGTTCGACCAAGGGGTGATCTGGCACTCGCGGCTGTTTCCGCTCCAGGTGAAGCCGGGGCCTTCCGCCGAGCAGTGCATGCCGAATTGGGGATTGGCGATGACATTGATCCAGGGCGCCGGAGTGGGATTTCGATGGTTCGGGAAAACCACATACTCGCCTGCCTCCTTGTCGAAGCCGCCAAACCCGTTGAAAAAAGCAAGGCCTTCTCCACTTGCTTCCAAAGGTTTTCTTCCAGCGGTCGGCAATTCACGTAGCGGCCTTTTCAGCATTCGCGGTGGAAGAGCCTTGCTGCGCAGCCGGAGCAGCTGATCCGGCAATGTGCCTGATCTTGCATGCAGAACCACGCGAGCAACAGCCGGCAGCATGGCCACTGTTTCCTGGGGCAGAATATCGGCCCGCAAGGCATAGACCTGACCGCCACCGCCATGGGGCGACTGGTGTGGGTCGACCACACTTTTCCGGATGAGTTCCTCGATGGCAAGTTGCAGGTCTTGGATGTAGGATGCGCGCCTTTCGTTGAGGAAGACCAGATCCACTGCAAAATGCTTGGAATTCCAGTATTCATGCGCCTGCAGGAGCTGATGAACAATTTCCAAATCTTCGACTGCATCGATGCGCAAGAGGAGGATCGGCCTTTCCCCGGAAACGCCTGTGGACCATAGCTGTCGCTGGCTCCGCACCCCCGCCTGCAGTGCCGAAGACTGTGGCCGCAGCGCCGCGCCTGCATAAATGAGGTGGCTCGCAAGACGCTGGAAGAGGTTGGCTTCGGCAGCCTCGACGGAAAGATGACGCAGTTGGATGCGCGAATAGGACCAGGCGAGAACTTGGGCCCGTTCATAGGCCGCATGCTGGCGGTGGCGGTCGGCTATCTCCAGAGCATCGGCGCGGCTTTCCGCCGCTATCGTCCAAATGGTGCAAGTGGCTTGTCGGCCAGGAGGAACGCGCAATCGCTGCCGCAACGAGAAGATTGGATCAAGAACCGTGCCCTGCGTGCCGGACAAGCGTTGCTCTTCCAATGCGTGGGCCGAATGCAACTCATTTCCCCGCCCCAGGAAACGAGCACGGTCGGTTTCGAACTCCAACTCCCCGCGAACAGTACCATCCACCACCACGAACTGCGCCACCCAGATGTCTGGATCGGTTGGCAAGCGTTTTCTGCGCGTCGCCAAAAGCACGCCCAACTCCGCCACAAATTCCGTGGTCACGAACAA
>JAIBJH010000023.1 GCA_020029455.1 Hyphomicrobiales bacterium | reverse complement strand
CTGGAAGGGTTAGAACTGCGTTTCTTCATTTTATGCAGGTTTCAGCATGGCATTGACCCAATTCGCGCAAGCAACTGGAGGCCTCTAGTAGAAACTCAACTAAGAACCACTCGCCAATCTTATTGTACAGGTTGCATTCTGTCTCCGGGATTCGCGCAGGGAAGTTTTGCCCAGCAGCTCTGCACTTCCCGCCAGATGCGGGGCAGCTACATCGGCCGCCGCTCCCTCGAAAAAATCGCCACCCAGGTGCTAGCGCCGAAGGGAAGGAAGTAGGTTGGCCATTGCTATTCCGCAGCTTCGGCGCGGGTCTGCATGAGATCTTTCCGGATCCTGTGGCGCTTGGCAGGGTCATCGCAGGGCAGGAGAGCAACCTCAGAAAATCCAAGGTGGACCTTGTTGCCGTTAAGACAGTCGCGGAAGGAGCGCGTCTCGCCAACATAGAGTGCTTCGATCTGCCCTTCGGGCGTCTCTCCGCAAAGAATGTAGACGCCTGGCGCGCGGTTGAATCTGAGGTCACTGGGGTAAACCTCAAAGACATATGTCGTGCCTGAATTCCCGATCCACTGGAGAGTACGCATGCGGTTTGGGGTCCTTTGCCGGCGGTCCGCCGGCCGGTTTGGATCACCTGGCCTTTGACGGAAGCTTCAACGTCCAGAAGCCGTGATCTTCGCCAATATTTGGTGCGGAATTATCGCGCCAAAGTGGCCCCACTTTGGCGCCCTCAATTGCTTTACTCTCCACTGGCCCGCAGATGAAATTTTTGCAATGCGGTAACCTCTTGTAAACCATTGCGCTTCCGGCCCGGAAACGCCTGCCGCCGCGCCCCGTATTCATCCCCCATTCAGCTACAATTCCCTATGAACGGCACGAAGTTCACCTATGGAGATGGCAGTGAAGACGATACTGGGGGCGGTTTCGATTCTGTTGATTGCGGCCATGCTTGTTGGCCCGGCCGATGCTGGCCGGCGCAAGCAGAAGTTCAAGGTCTGGCTGCAGAACAACGACACATATGAACTGTCGCAATCCGAATCCTATGATGATTCCGCCGAGGAATTTCCCATCACCGCGGCCGATGCCGCCGACATCGCCCAGTCCCAATATCCCGGCGCAAGGGTCCTGAGGGTCAGACTCTTGCCCTCGGGCGTTTATGCTGTCACTCTCAAGGAAGGCGGCAATGTGTACCGGGTCAGGGTCAACGCCCAGACCGGCGCTATCCGGTAGGAAAGCGCAAAACACACTCCGCCCACCCTTGGAGTTGGCCCAACTATGCGCATATTGGTTGTCGAGGACGATGCTGATCTCAACCGGCAGATCGTCACTTCATTGACGGATGCCGGCTATGTGGTCGACAAGGCCCTCGATGGCGAGGAGGGGCATTTCCTCGGCGATACCGAACCCTATGACGCGGTGATCCTCGATCTCGGCCTTCCCGTATTGGACGGCGTGAGCGTGCTTGAAAAATGGCGGAGGGCAGGGCGCAAGATGCCTGTCATCATCCTCACCGCCCGTGACCGCTGGAGCGACAAGGTGGCGGGCTTCGATGCCGGCGCCGATGATTACGTAACGAAGCCTTTCCACATGGAAGAAGTGCTGGCGCGCGTCCGGGCCCTCGTTCGCCGCACTGCCGGCCATGCCACAAGCGAGCTTACCTGCGGGCCTGTTTCCCTCGATACCAAGGGCGCGCGCGTCTTGGTCAACGGCATGCCGCTCAAGCTCACCTCACTGGAATACAGGCTGCTTGCCTACCTGATGCACCACGGCGGCAAGGTTGTCTCGCGCACCGAACTAGTCGAACATCTTTATGACCAGGATTTTGACCGCGATTCCAACACCATCGAAGTGTTCGTGGGGCGCCTGCGCAAAAAACTCGGCGTCGACGTGCTCCATACCATTCGCGGCATGGGCTATTGCATGTCCGAGACGGGGAATGAACAGTAACTCACTTGCCTTCCGGCTGATGGTGTCATCGGCCATTGTGGCCGTGATCCTGCTGGCGCTGGCCGCCGTTCTCCTCAATCAGCTTTTCCAGTCGGCGCTCGAGCGCAATTTCGATGCCAGGCTCCGGGCGGCGATCGATGCCCTCTCCGCCAATGTGGAGCCGGGCACGGACGGAACCCCGATCCTCACCGGAACGCTTGCCGACAACCGTTTCGCCATCGCCGATTCAGGCTGGTACTGGCAGGTGGTGGCGCCCAAGCAGGGAGCACGGCCTTTGCTCTCGGCATCGCGCCTTAACGAGCCCTTGCCGGTCGCCGCCGCCGACCGGCAGCCGCGCGATCAGAACCGCATCGCCGCCTTCTCCATGCTGGACGAGAAGGGAATTCAACTTCGCGCCATCGAACAGAAGGTGACCTTCGAGGGAAGCCCCGGCGAATATTCCTTCATGGTGACCGGCAACTTCGATGAACTGAAGGACGAGGTGAGCGCCTTCCGCAACGCTCTCTACATCACCTTGGGCCTCCTCGGCGCAGGGCTTATGGGCGCCATTTCCTTCCAGGTGAATTTCGGCCTCAAACCCCTGAAGCATCTGCAAAGGCGCATCAACGATATCCGCGGCGGCCGCATCGAAATGCTGGAGAGCGATTATCCCAGCGAAATCCAGCCTGTCGCCGATGAACTGAACCTCTTGGTGCAAGCCAACATCGAGGTCATCGACCGGGCCCGCATGCAGGTGGGAAATCTTGCCCATGCCCTGAAGACACCCATCAGTGTACTGACCAATGAGGCGCGCGATGCACCGGGCAATCTCTCCGACAAGGTGAAGGAGCAGGTGGAGGTGATGAGGGACCAGGTGAACCTTTATCTCGACCGCGCCCGCAGAGCCGCCAGAGCCCAAAGCATCGGTGCCGTGACCGAAATTGAATCCGTGCTGCAATCGCTGGGCCGCACGCTGGAGCGCATCAACCGCGACAAGGGCGTGGCTATCGCCGTTGCCAGCGAGCCGGGACTAAAGTTCCGGGGCGAGCGTCAGGATCTGGAAGAGATTGTCGGTAACCTGATGGACAATGCCTGCAAGTGGAGCAAGGCGAAGGTGGAGGTGCGCGCCCATCTTTTGCCGACGCCCGGCGAGGATGGCCGCCGCTGGCTCGACATCGAGGTGGATGACGACGGACCGGGACTTCGGCCCGAGCAGCGCGCTACCGCCCTGAGGCGCGGCCAGCGCCTGGATGAGAGCAAGCCCGGCTCCGGCCTCGGCCTCAACATCGTCACCGAGACGGCGGCCATGTATGGCGGGCGTGTCGAGCTTGATGACGCCAAGCTCGGCGGGCTTCGCGTGCGCCTCCGGCTTCCGGCCGTCGGCTGAGGCTACTTTCTGGCTCTTGTCAATTCTGCAAACTGGAACCCTCGCGCTGCGTCCAGCACGCGCAAAATCACCCCAAACAGGCAGGACGGCCCTCAGAAAATTCCCGCGCTGTAATTTGCGGTTGCAGCGTAAACGACAGGGTTGCAGCCCGCGCCATTTCCCGACCGATTCAATTCGCCTGAGTATTTTCCACGCAGTTGAAAAGGAGGTGTACTCGGTCTAAGCCTTTTGAGGGGCTCGCGCACAAGTAATACCAACAAGTTCTGCGCTGGACAATTTCAAATTGCAATTGGCGAGATGGCAGGCGAAACCCGGTATCTACCCCCGGTCACGGGCCGCTTGCTGAGGGGAGTGGGCCGTCAGGCCCGCTCCCCAATTGCGGAGCGGGCGATCGGCGGTCAACCGACCGCCGGCTGCAGCGGCTGATCGGCGGAAAAGGGCACGCCCCGCTCGCGGTAAGGCGTGCGGCCATAAAAGCCGCGATAGCATTTCGAGAAATGCGACGGCGATGAGAAGCCGCAGGCCAGCGCCACATTGATCACCGACATGTCGGTCTGCAGCAGAAGCGAGCGCGCCTTCTTCAAACGCAGCTCGAGATAATAGCGCTTCGGCGAACGGTCGAGATAGCGCCGGAACAAGCGCTCAAGCTGGCGTGTGGAAAGCCCCGCCTGCTGCGCCAGAATGGAAGGCGACAGTGGCTCTTCCAGGCTCTGCTCCATGCGCTCGACAATGGCGATGAGCTTGGGGTGCCGCGCCCCGATGCGCGCCGGGAGCGAGAGCCGCTGGTTTTCGCTGTGATGGCGAATGGGCGCATGCAGCACCGCTTCTGCAACTTGCGCCGCAAGATCCTGCCCATGCTGGCTGGAGATCAATGACAGCATCATGTCGAGGGCCGTAGTGCCGCCCGCGCTGGTGAAGCGGTCATCGTCAATTTCAAAGAGGCCGCCCGTGGCGTCGATGTCGGGATAGGCTTCATTGAAGCCTGGGAGGTTCTCCCAATGGATGGTGCAGCGGTAGCCATCAAGCAATCCCGCTTCTGCCAGGATATGCGCACCCGTACACACCGCGCCGATGTTGACGCCGCGCCGCGCCGTTTTGCGCAGCCATGAGAGCAGGCGCTTGTCGGTGTTGTGCTGCACGTCGATGCCGCTGCAGACAATCACCGAAGCATCGGCGGGAATGGCCTCGAGATCGCCGGTCACCATGGTGACGAGACCGTTCGACGCGGCAACTGGCTTGCCGTCGAGTGAATGCAGCGTCCAGTCATAGAGCTTCTTGTTACTGATGCGATTGGCAAGGCGCAGCGGCTCAATGGCCGATGTCACCGGCATCATGGTGAACTGCGGCACCAGGATGAGCGCCACACGCTGCGGCAGGCTTTTGGCTTTATCTCCGAACATGGAAAACCTCTGCTGGTGAGCACATGGCATATCCCGGGCAACTTGTCCATGAACGCCATGCCGCATGCCAAAAACGACCATGGGGGCCGGAATTGGTCGGAAACCGAAAACCCATGTCGCAAATGCTTGGGCGGGTTTTTTGCTGATTGGGCACTGTGTTGAAAATCAACAAGATTCTCCCAGGTATTTTGATGAACGCCATCACCTCCCTCAGCCCTGTTGCCTCTGCCTTGATGGAAAATCCACTGGGCGCTTTCCTCGCCAAGGCCTCCATCGAAATCACTGGCAGGCAGGTGGACAAGGTGCCGCTGATTGTGGATCTGCTGCCGAAAGGTGCTTCCGTTTTCGTGGCGCTGATCGATGCAGCAGATTTGCACGGGCAGATTGCCGCGGTGGCAGCCCTGCGTAAGGCAGGTCTAAATCCTATCCCTCATATCCCTGCGCGCTTTGTGCGTGATGTGAATGACCTGACGGAGCGCCTTACCGCTTTTGCGGGTGAGGCGGGCGTGACCGATGTGTTGGCATTGGGCGGCGGCGCGCCGCAACCCATCGGGCAATATCATGCGGCGATCCAGATTCTGAAGACGGGCGCATTCCAGAAGGTGGGCATTCGCCGCATTGGCTTGGCGGGCCATCCCGAAGGAAATCCCGACATCACCAAGACACATGGCGAGGCCATGCTTCTCACAACTCTCAAAGAGAAGGATGCCTGGCTCAAGAGCAATGGCATTGCGGGCTTCATCGCCACGCAGTTTCTCTTTGATGCCGGGCCGCTGGCTCACTGGGCGTCGATGTTACGCGCCGAAGGCATTGATCTACCCATCCATGTGGGTGTGCCGGGTCCCGCCACTATCAAGACGCTGGTCAAATATGCCGCCATGTGCGGCGTCGGGAATTCCGCCCGCTTCATTCGCAAGCAGGCACTGAACGTGACGAAACTGTTGACGGTCTCCGAGCCCACGGAATTTGTCGATCAACTCGCCACGCTGCATTTCGATAAGCCGGAACTTGGCATTGCCGCGCCCCATCTTTATCCCTTTGGCGGTTTCGACAAACTCTCCGCCTGGATGAAGGCAAAGCTGCCGCGCTGAAATTAAAGGGCCCGGCTCTTGCGAGCCGGGCCTGTCTTGCAAGAAGAACCTTAGTTCTTCTCATCAAAACGCCGGACCTCCATCGGGTCCTTCACATTTTCACCGCTGCCAAGCAGCCAGCCGTCACCAATCTCGGCGATGGCAACCGCGTCAGTATTCGCATTCGGCATCACCAAACCCGCTTCATCAACGGTAGAAGGTGCGGAGCTATCGAAAACCTCGTCACGGTTGCCATACGATGCGGCTGCCGCCGCTGTTGAAAAGGCTGCAAGAGCGGCGAGTGAAATGATGAACTTTTTCATGTCACATCTCCATTATGCTTGACCGGCTGGATTGATTTCCGGCCGGTGACGCCGGGGTAACGGACCGGCCTGCGAATGGTTCGCAACTCCTGCATTAATTCATGTTCATCAAGACTCACAAAAACGTGCGCTGAAATTTTTCACGAACAAAGAGGCCTGACTCTTTCGAGCCAGGCCTCATCCGTTTTAAAGAGAAGCTCCTGTCTAACCGTTCTTCTCTTCAAGGCGGCGGATCTCGTTAGGATCCTTCACATACTCACCGTCCGCAAAGAGCCACTCACCGGTTGAGACGTCCGGAATCGCGAACGGCTCTACAATGACGCCTTCATCGGCAAATTTGCCCATGTAGGTGTCCGTATCGCGCAGATCCTGGCTCCGGTTCGCCGCATATGCGGTGGTCGAAACCGCCGCCAGCGCGATCATGGAAACAATGAACTTTTTCATGGCAATTCTCCATGTGTTTGGTGCTGTCGGAATCATTTCCAACTGCACTGCGCAAAGGAAACGGACTGCTCCCGAAAAGGTTCGCGATTTTCCCATTAATTCCTGTTCATTAAGATTCACGAAACCGTGCGGTAAATTGAACAAGCGAAGGCCCGACCTATATACAGGTCGGGCCTTGTGCATCATTTATTGAGATTAGCCGTTCTTCTCGTCCCAGCGGCGCAGTTCCATGGGGTCCTTTGTGGTGCCGTAGCGGCCGTAAAGGATCTGCCATTCGCTGGCCGGGATCGACAGCTTCTCGAAGCTGACGGACTCATCGGCGAACTTGCCCATATAGGTGTCGATGTCGCGCAGGTCCTGGCTGCGGTCAGCCAGAGCAGCCGTCGAAACAGCGGCGAGGGCGATGAGGGAAAGGGCGATCTTCTTCATTTGGGGTCTCCAGTTTTTGCTTCGGTGTCGGAATGATTTCCAACCGCTCGATGTACTGGAGACGGGTTGAGCCCCCACTTTAGTTTCACCATCCGCATAAACAGTTTTTCAACAGAGTTCACGGGTCCGTGAGCAACGGATTCTGCCTGGTCGTCATCCCGGCGAACGCCGGGACCCATTGAAGAATTTCAGTGGGCAGAGTGCCGGCGGAATCGGTTCAGGGTGTCCCATGTCGCGCTGCGCTTGCACGGGATGGCGGATATTTTGACTGCAGGAAAATGAAGAGAACTATCCACTATTCGGGAAGAGCCTCACTTCGCTGCCCTTGCGCGCCGCCTTCACCAGGAAATCCCAGGCATAATGCGCATATGAGCGGAAGACATAGATATCGATTGTCTTCTCTTCCACGATGTGGAGCAGGGCCGCGATTTCGGCAAAGCGCATGCGCCTGACCGTGCCCGGCGTATAGTCGCCGTCGGTGAGATCAAGCGTCGAGCCCTTCATCACCACTTCCCGTGCAAACTCGCCTTCCAGCCGGATGATGGCGCGCATGTCCGAGACATTGATGGCAAGCGAATGCGTATCGCCCAACTCTTTCACCAGCGCATTTGTGAGGTCTTGCGCCTTTCCCCGCGGACAGGTGATGAGCCACTGATCGGGCGAGAGCCAGAGAATTTTGGCATCGCCCCAGGTGGCGGAAGTACGCGGCTCCTTCGGCAGGTCGGTGCCGAGCACGGCCCTTGCCGCCGCCGTGAACTTGCGGTCTGATGTCTGCCCGCGCAGATCGATCATGCCGCGCTCAGAGATTTCGCGCATGTCGATATAGATGTTCTCCGGCGCGCTACGCTGCGCCAGCGCCGATTCAAACCTGGCTTCAAGCATGGCTATACGCTCCCAGATTCGTCGAATGACGGGAGAAGGTTATGCATGAATGCGGCCTCCATCCTTGTCATAGAAAACAGCGCCGGTGATCTTGGCCTTCACTACCTTGCCGCCCTCCAGCGGGAAGGAAATCACCTCGCCCATGCGCGCCCGGCCATTTTCGATCAAGGCCATTGCGATGGAGCGGTTAAGCGTCGGCGACATGTAGGTCGAGGTCACCTGGCCGATCATCTCCATGGGCGGCTTGTCCTTCACCGTGCGCACCGCATAGGCACCATCGGGCAGCACCTCATTGGGATCTTCGGTGAGAAGCCCCACAAGCTGCTTACGGTTCGGTCCCTTGAGATAGGCCTGCTCCAGCGAGCGCTTGCCGATGAAATCCGCCTTCTTCTTGGACACAAGCCCATCGAGACCCACGTCATAAGGTGTCGTCGTGCCGTCGGTTTCATCACCGATGACGATGTAGCCTTTCTCAGCCCGCAACACGTGCAGCGCTTCCGTGCCATAGGGCGCGATGCCGAATTCCTTGCCTGCTTCCATGATGGCATCCCAGAGGCCCCGACCCAGATTGGCAGGCGTTGCCACTTCATAGGATTGCTCGCCCGAAAACGAGATGCGGAAGATGCGAACCGGATAGCCGCCAAGCTTTCCCGTTTTGAACGACATATGCGGGAAGGCCTCGTTGGAAAAGTGGAAATCGGGCTCCAGCTTCGCCAGCACCTCGCGCGCGCGCGGGCCCGCAATGGCGAACTGCGCCCATTGTTCGGTCACTGGCGTCACAAACACCTTGTACTGCGTCCATTCCGTTTGCAACCATTCCTCAAGCCATGCAGCGATGCGGTCGGCACCACCCGATGTGGTGTGCATGAGGAAATGATCTTCGTCGAGCCGCACCGTAACGCCGTCGTCCGTTAGGAAGCCCAGCTCATTCATCATCAGGCCGTAACGGCACTTGCCCACCTTCAGCGTCGAGAAGGTATTGGTGTACATGCGGTCAAGGAATTCCGCCGCATCCGGCCCCTTGATCTCGATCTTGCCGAGCGTCGAGGCATCGAGCAGCCCCACCTTGTTCCGCACACAGAGGATTTCCCGGTTGATGGAACGGTGCTTGTCTTCACCGGGCTCGGGATAGGTGTAGGCACGCCGCCATTGGCCCACCGGCTCGAACACCGCGCCCCGGTCCACATGCCACTGGAAAATGGGCGTGCGTCGCACCGGCAGGAACAGGTCCTTGGTCAGGGCACCCGCGATGGAGCCGAAGGAATAGGGCGTGTAGGGCGGCCGGAAAGTGGTGATGCCGATCTCGGGGATGGGTTTGCCCGTTGCTTCTGACAGTACGCCGAGGCCGTTGATGTTCGACGTCTTGCCCTGGTCGGTCGCCATGCCGAAAGTGGTGTAGCGCTTGGTGTGCTCGACGCTTTCGTAACCTTCGCGCTGGGCAAGCTCGAGGTCCGCCGCTGTCACGTCATTCTGGAAGTCGATGAAGTGCTTGTTGCCCTGATTGTATTTGCCGGTGGCTGGCGCGAACCACAGGGTTTCAAGGGCGCCGCGTTTCGGTTCTTCGACCTTGGGCAACTTGATCTTGCTGGCCTTCACCTTGCCATTGACAGACTTGGCCGCCGCTTCGCCTGCGGCCGCCGCTTCGGTCAAAGTTTCCGCAACGCTCATCGTGCCATTGGCCCCGCCGGCGGCGGTGATGGCATCGCCATGGGTGTGCGGGCGGAAGGAAGCAAGCGCGTCGTCAAAGCGGATCTTGCCGCCATTGTGGCACCAGAGATGCAGCACCGGATTGAAGCCGCCTGACATGGCGACGAAATCGCAAGCGACTTTTTTCTCGGTGATGACGCGGCCCTGGCCCCGGCGATAGGCGGCGATCTTCACTGCAGTCACACCTGATGAACCTTCGACCACGGAGATCACCGAGCCCGCATCGACCTCGATGCGATCCGCCATGGCGAGCTTGGGCAAATCGCCTTCAGGACGCGCCCGTGAGTCAACTACGCGCACTGCAACCCCAGCCTTCTTCAGTACAAAGGCCGTGAGATAGGCATCATCATTGTTGGTGAAGACAACACCGGAGGTTCCCGGCGCCACGCCATAGCGTTCAACCATCGCCCGCGCGGCGGCCGCCAGCATGATGCCCGGGCGGTCATTATTGGCAAAGGCGATGGGGCGCTCCAGCGCACCCGTGGCGAGAATGACGTGTCCGGCGCGGATGCGCCACAGACGATGGCGTGGCGCGCCTGCGGCTAGCAGCGCCGGATCATGGTCAGCAACGCGCTCAAAGGCCAGCATGTAGTTATGGTGATAGTGCCCGGCCGCCGTGGTGCGTGTCAGCACATGCACGTTAGGCAGTTTCGCCACACGCGCCGCTATCTCCTTGGCGAGATCGGCAACGCTGCTGTCGCCAGCCTTGCCTGCCGTGATGTCGGCAATGCCGCCCAGCACCGGATTTTCGTCGATGAGCAGCACGCGCGCGCCTGAAACCGCAGCCGCCTCAGTGGCGGTGAGGCCCGCAATGCCGCCGCCCACCACCACGACATCGGCATGGATATGCATATGCTCATATGCGTCTGGGTCGCGCTCATCCGCCGCCTTGCCGAGGCCTGCGGCGCGGCGGATGAAGGGCTCGTAGACATGTTTCCAGAAGGCCTGCGGCCACATGAAGGTCTTGTAGTAGAAGCCGCCGGGAAAGAAGCGCGAGAACAGGCTGTTGAACGCGCCCACATCAAACGAAAGTGACGGCCAGCGGTTCTGCGAGATGGAGGTGAGACCGCTGTAAAGCTCAACCTGCGTGGCGCGCAGGTTAGGCTCGTGCCGCGCCCCCGCGCCCACGCCGACGAGCGCATTCATCTCTTCCGCGCCGAGGCCCACAACGCCGCGGGGCCGATGGTATTTGAAGCTGCGGCCAAAAAGTTTCTGGCCCGAAGCCATGACGGCAGTGGCCAGCGTGTCACCAGCGAGGCCCGAGAGAGTCTTGCCATCGAAGGAGAAACTTATGGGCTGCGAGCGGTCGATGCGGCTGCCGCCTTTGGAAAGCCTGTAGGGTTTGCCGCTCATGCCTTTGCCTTCGCTCGCTTCTTGAAATAGTCAGCCCACGGACCTTTGGCTTCCTTCTGGAGCTCTTCCGGCGGAAGCTCGATGATGCCATAGAAGGCCTTGAATTCGAGGCTCTGTGTGTCGCGCGCCGCGTGAAACCACTTGCCGCAGCCCCGGTCGCAGCGCCAACGCTCAAAGTGCAGGCCCTTGGGGTTGTTGCGGATGAAGAGATAGTCGCGCTGCTCTTCATCGCTGATGTTCACGGGATCATGCGTCGCCGGGCGGCGGATATGCGCCTGTCCGCCATAGTGGAAATCCGTTTCATCGCCCTTGGCGCCGCACACGGGGCAGGTGACTACGAGCATGCTACTCTACCTTTCGTCATCAATGCGCCACCGCCGCGGCGACGCTTTCGTCGATCAACCGGCCTTCGGTGAAACGGTTGAGCGAAAAGGGCTCGGCAATCGGGTGTGGGCGGTCATTGGCCATGGTGTCGGCAAAAACCCAACCCGACCCCGGAATGGCCTTGAAACCGCCTGTGCCCCAGCCGCAGTTGACATAAAGGCCATCGACATCCGTCTTGCCGATGATGGGCGAGCGATCACCTGTCATGTCGACGATGCCACCCCACTGGCGCAACATGCGTAGCCGCGAAATGATCGGGAAGGTCTCGACCAGCGCCGTCACTGTATGCTCCAGCGCCGTGAATGAGCCGCGCTGCGAGTAGTTGTTGTAGGGATCCGTGCCGCCGCCGATCACCAGTTCGCCCTTGTCCGACTGGCTGATATAGCCATGCACCGTGTTGGCCATCACCACACAATCGATGACAGGCTTGATGGGCTCAGACACCAACGCCTGCAGGCAGAGCGACTCGATCGGCATGCGCACGCCCGCCATGTCCATGATGGTGGAGACATGGCCCGCCGCCACGACGCCGATCTTCTTGGTCTTGATCGTTCCCTTAGCCGTATCAAGGCCCACGACCTTGCCACCCTCGCGGCGAATGCCGGTGACTTCGCAGTTCTGGATGATGTCGACGCCGAGTGCATCCGCCCCGCGCGCATAGCCCCAGGCCACTGCATCGTGGCGGCCCGTACCGCCTCGCGGCTGGTAATAGGCGCCGAGGATGGGATAACGGCAGGTGGGATCATCATTGATGATCGGCACGATCTCTTTGACTTCCGCTGGCGTGATCATGCGGCAATCAAGCCCTGCAAGCCTATTGGCATGCGCCGTGCGCTTGAAGGCACGGAACTCATGTTCCGTCTGGCATAGCATCATGACGCCGCGAGGGCTGAACATCATATTGAAGTTCAATTCCTGCGACAGATTCTCATAAAGCGAGCGCGCCAGTTCATAGATGGCGATGGAAGGATCCTGCAGATAATTGGAGCGGATGATGGTGGTGTTGCGCCCTGTATTGCCGCCGCCGAGCCAGCCCTTCTCGACGACCGCGATGTTGGTCATCTTGTGGTTCTTGGCGAGGTAATAGGCGGTGGCGAGCCCATGGCCGCCCGCACCCACGATCACTGCGTCATATTCGGATTTCGGCGCAGGCGAGCGCCAGGCCTTTTCCCAATCCATGTGATAGCCCATGGCATTCCGGGCGAGGGAAAAGATGGAATAGCGCTGCGTCATTCTGAAATCCTGCTAACGCTCTATCTATCAAAGCAAATCCTGCTTCACCATTGATTTCCGACATGGAGATTACCCCCTGCGACAGTCCATTTGCTCCACTGTCGCATGCCCTTCTTTCGCCCAACCCTCAAAGCTATATGGGGCCATGATCATCTGGGTTTTGATAGGAATTCTCGCCGGTGCGGCGGTGCTGGCGCTGGCGCTCTCGGGCCGCCGCAATGCGCCTGCGGCGACGGCGGGCGAAGCCACATTCGCCATTTACAAGGATCAACTCTCCGAAATTGACCGCGACCTGGAGCAGGGCGCACTGCAGCCAGAAGAGGCGGAAGGACAGAAGGCGGAAGTGGGCCGCCGTCTGCTTGCCGTGGCACGCGAAAGACAGGCCGCAACAAGTGAGGCCCGCGCCATGCCGGTTGTCATCGTGCTGCTAGTGCCGCTCCTGGCCTTCGCGGTCTATGCAACGCGCGGGGCGCCGCAACTGCCGGACGTGCCGCGCGCCGCCCGCATCGCCATGGCCCAGCAAACCGGCGATACGGAAGCGCTGCTGGTGCAAGTTGAAGAGCATCTTGCAGAGAATCCCAATGACGCGACGGGATGGAAGCTGCTGATTCCGAGTTACATGACGATGGGCCGCTTTGATGACGCCACCGCTGCCATCGGCCGCGTCATGGATTTGGAAGGCCCGACAGCGGACCTCTATGCAGCATTGGCCGAGGCGCTGACGTTGGGCAATCAGGGGCTGATGACGGCTGGCGCCGAAATGGCCGTGGCCGAGGCCCTGCGCCTGGATGCCAGGAACGCACAGGCACTCTACTATGATGCGCTCTCGGCATCGCAAAAGGGCAGGCGCGACGAAGCCCTCGCAAAATTCAAATCTCTGTTGGCCACGGCGGCTGCCGACGTGCCCTGGAAAAGCGCCGTTGAAGATCAGATCAGGTCGCTGAGTGCGGCCGCCCCCGGCCCGACGGCAGAGCAGATGAAAGCCGCCGAGAGCCAGTCGCCGGAAGAGCGCATGGCCATGATCCGCGGCATGGTCGATGGCCTGGAAGAGCGCCTTGCTGAGAACGGCAATGACCTTGAAGGCTGGTTGCGTCTGATTCGCGCCCGTACCGTGTTGAATGAACAGGACAAGGCCCGCGAAGCGCTTGGCAAAGCGAAATCGGCTCTTGCAAGTGACACCGCCGCAACCGCCTCCATTGATGCACTCGCCAAGGAACTTAACCTCTGATGACCCGCAAGCAGACCCGCCTCACCATCATTCTTGTCTCGCTCGCCCTCGTGGCGGCGGCGGCAGGATTGATTCTCTATGCCATCCGCGACACCATCGTTTTCTTTTTCACGCCATCGGAGGTCACGGAGAAACATATCGCCCCCGGCACGCGCATCCGCCTCGGTGGCTTGGTGGAAAAGGGAAGCCTGCTCAAAACCAATGGCACAGAAGTTTCATTCACCGTGACGGACGGAAGCGGCATCATGAAGGTGCGCTACAACGGCCAGCTTCCCGATCTCTTCCGCGAGGGGCAGGGCGTGGTGGCGGAAGGTGCGCAAGGCACTGATGGCGTTTTCGTCGCCGACACGGTGCTCGCCAAGCATGACGAGAACTACATGCCGAAGGATGTCGCCGACAAGTTGAAGGAAAAGGGCGTCTGGCAGGAAGGCAAGGGTGCAGGGCCATGACCGTTGAACTTGGCCACTTTGCGCTGATCCTGGCGCTTGCCGTAGCGGCCTGGCAGTTTGCCGTGCCGCTTGTGGGTGCACACAATGGTTATACGAGCTGGATGGAACAGGGGCGCACGGCGGCACTGATACAGTTGCTGCTCATCGCTTTTTCCTTTGCCGCCCTCACCAATGCCTATGTCGCCAGCGACTTCTCGGTGCTGAACGTTGCCGAGAATTCCCACTCCGCCAAGCCGCTGCTCTACAAGATCAGCGGCGTCTGGGGGAACCACGAAGGCTCCATGCTGCTCTGGGTTCTCATCCTGGCGCTCTTCGGTGCAACGGTGGCGCTCTTCGGCAATCATCTGCCGGCAACACTTCGCGCTCGCGTGCTGGGTGTGCAGGGTGCAATCGGGCTGGCCTTTCTGCTGTTCATTGTCTTTGCTTCCAATCCATTTCTCCGCTTGGTGCCGCCGCCCATCCAGGGCCAAGGTCTTAATCCCATCCTGCAAGATCCCGCACTCGCCTTTCATCCACCCTTTCTCTATGGCGGCTATGTGGGCCTCTCCGTGAGCTTCGCCTTTGCCGTGGCGGCTCTTCTTGAAGGCAAGGTGGATGGGGCTTGGGCGAGATGGGTGCGGCCATGGACGCTGCTCTCCTGGGCGCTGCTCACCATCGGTATCGCCATGGGCTCCTGGTGGGCCTATTACGAACTGGGCTGGGGCGGCTTCTGGTTCTGGGACCCGGTGGAGAACGCCAGCTTCATGCCTTGGCTCGTTGCTACGGCACTGCTGCATTCGGCGATCGTTGTCGAAAAGCGCGGCGCGCTGAAAATCTGGACGATCCTGCTCGCCATTCTTGCCTTCTCGCTGTCGCTGGTCGGCACCTTCCTCGTGCGCTCCGGCATTCTCACTTCTGTCCATGCCTTTGCTGTTGATCCGCAGCGCGGACTTTTCATTCTTCTCATTCTCGCAACTTTCATCGGCGGCAGCCTGTCGCTCTTTGCTTGGCGCGCGCCGAGCCTCAAGGTAGGCGGATTGTTTGCTCCCATCAGCCGCGAGGGCGGGCTGGTGCTCAACAACATCCTTCTCTGCACGGCATGTGCGGCGGTGTTCATCGGCACGCTCTATCCACTCGCCCTTGAGACATTGACCGGCGACAAGATTTCTGTCGGCGCCCCCTATTTCAATCTCACCTTCGGCCCCATCATCCTGCCACTGCTGCTCCTGATGCCCATGGGTCCCTTGCTCACCTGGAAGCGCGCCGATGCGTACGCCGTGATGCAGCGCTTGTGGTGGGCCGCACTCATTGCAATTGCCATGACTCTTCTTGTGCTCGTCTTCACGCAGCGCGGACCCTGGCTTGCACCTGTTGGTATCGCCATCGGCTGCTGGGCCATCTTCGGCGGCCTTAAGGATTGGATGCAGAAGGCAGGTGTTGGAAAAGTGTCATTGAACACGGCCTGGGCACGCTTCCGGGGCTTGCCTCGCGCCGCTCATGGCGCTGTGCTGGCGCACGCAGGTCTGGGTTTCGTCGTCATTGGCGTCATTCTGCTTTCTGTCTGGAAGCAGGAACTGATCACAGTGATGAAGCCTGGCGATACAAAGTCCCTTGCGGGTTATGACATCACATTCCTGAATGAGGAACCGCTCAAGGGCGCCAACTATGACGGCGTCAGCGGCGTCTTCCGCGTTATGCAGCAAAACAGCGAAGTCGCAACAGTGAAATCCGAGAAGCGCAGCTTCAGGCCTTCCAACATGCCGACAACGGAAGTGGGGCTGGTGCAGGGCTTCTTCGGTGATGTTTATATCGTCATGGGCGATGCCATGCAGGACGGGCGCTCGGTGCGGATTTCCTACAATCCACTGGCAAGTTGGATCTGGCTCGGAGCATCCATCATGTTCTTGGGCGGATTGCTTTCGCTCACCGACCGCAGATTGCGAATTGGCGTTCCCGCACCACCGAGACCAGCGCCTCCGGCCATGGCACTTGCGAAACCTGCGGAATGAAACACGTCGTTGCAGCCCTGCTTCTGCTGGCAAGCCTTTCACCTGCGCTTGCCGTGCAACCCGATGAAATGCTCAAGGACCCGACCTTGGAAGCGCGCGCCCGCAATATCTCGACGGGCCTACGCTGCCTTGTCTGCCAGAATCAATCCATCGACGACTCCAATGCCACCATGGCCCGCGACCTCAGAATCCTGATCCGCGAACAGCTGGCTGAGGGCAAGAGTGACGGAGAAGTCGTGGACTTCGTGGTGGCGCGCTACGGCGACTTTGTGCTCCTGAAGCCGCGGTTCAAGGGCACGACCATTGTGCTGTGGCTCGCCCCTTTCCTGATTCTGGGAATTGTCCTGGTCGTGGCGGTGAGGAAGCGGGCAAAGCCTGCGGCAGATCCGCTGACAGAGGCGGAAAAGGCCGAAATTGCGGCACTTCTCAATGATAAGAGCGGGCCAACCGCAAAGCTGCCGCAAACCTAACAGGAAATTCATGCGGCTGTAATGTTGGTGCAAGCCGCCAGTACCTATCTTCTGGTCATCGCCCAATTTGGAGAACCCCCGATGACCACCACCCGCTTCAGCAAGAAATCCGTACTCGGTCTTTTGGCCGCAGGCCTTTTGGGTTCGACCCTGCTCACGGGAGGAGTCGCGCTCTCCCAGCCGGGCCAGGTTATTGCGCCCATCGAGGCAATTGACCCGACCAAGGGCTTTTCAACGCTTGCCGAACATGTGATGCCGGCGGTGGTCAGTGTCGAGGTGCGTTTCGAGCAGACGTCTGGCGATGGTGGCATGCAGAACATGCCCCAGCAGTTCCGCGATTTCTTCGAACAATTCCCGCAGTTCCGCGACCAACTCCCCGACCACTTCAATGACCGCATGCCGCAGCACCGCCGCAGCATGGCGCAAGGCTCTGGCTTCGTGATCAGCGCCGATGGCTATGTGGTCACCAACAACCATGTGGTGAACGACGCTGACCAGGTGAAGCTCACTTTCCAGAACGGCGAGGAATATGATGCCAAGGTGATCGGCACCGACCCGAAGACGGATTTGGCGCTTCTCAAGATCGATTCCAGCAAGACCTTCCCTTATGTGAACTTCTCATCCGCAGAAGCCAAGGTTGGCGACTGGGTGATGGCCGTCGGCAATCCATTTGGGCTTGGCGGCACTGTGACGGCGGGCATCGTTTCCGCCCGTGGCCGTGACATCGGTTCCGGCCCCTATGACGACTACATGCAGATTGATGCCTCCATCAACAAGGGCAACTCCGGCGGCCCCGCTTTTAACCTGCAGGGCGAAGTGGTGGGCGTGAACACGGCGATCTTCTCGCCTTCGGGCGGCAGTGTCGGCATCGGCTTTGCCATTCCGGCCTCCATTGTGAAAACGGTGGTTGAGGACCTGAAGAGCGATGGCAAGATTGTCCGTGGTTGGCTTGGCGTGCAGATCCAGCCGGTGACGGAAGACCTGGCAGAAAGCCTCGGCCTCAAGGAGACCAAGGGTGCCATTGTCGCGGATGTGACGGCGGATTCGCCCGCTCTCAAGGCTGGCCTCAAGCAGGGTGACGTTATCCTCAAAGCCGACGGCAAGGACATCGAGGATGCCCGTGACTTGTCCAAAACAGTCGCCGCTTTGGCCCCGGACGCCAAGGTGCCATTTGAGATCATCCGTGACGGCAAGGCTGAAACCATCTCGGTGACCATCGGCACCATGCCGGGCGAACCGCAGAAGCAGGCAGCCATCGGCAAGCCGCTGGAAAAGCTTGATCTTTCAAGCCTTGGCTTGGAAGTAACGCCAGCTGAAGACGGCGAAGGCCTGAAGATCAGCGGCCTTGATCCAGATTCGGCTGCCGCCGAGAAGGGCCTTTGGGCGACATGATGCTTCCCCGCTCGCAACAGCGCCCAACAGGCGCGGAGACAGGATCCCCCGACGTTCCCACCGCTGAAACTGTCTCCGCGCCGCCCCCTTTCCACGGGGAAGGGGCCGCGTTAAGGGTGCCAACCGATGGCACCAATCCAAATACTTCCATGCGAATCCTTGTGATCGAAGACGACCGTGATGCGGCCACTTGGCTGCTGCGCGGCCTAAAGGAAAGCGGCCATGTGGCCGACCTCGCCAGTGATGGCGAGCAGGGCTACGAAATGGCCTCCGACGCCAGCTATGACGTCTTGATCGTCGATCGCATGCTGCCCAAGCGCGATGGGCTATCAGTCATCCGTTCTATCCGCGCCGATGGCGTCACGACCCCCGTCTTGATCCTGAGCGCCCTTTCGGACGTCGATGAGCGCGTGAAGGGCCTGCGCGCCGGCGGCGATGACTATCTGGCCAAGCCTTACGCTTTTTCGGAATTGCTGGCCCGTGTCGAAGGTCTGGCGCGGCGCGGAACCTCTGGCGCCCAGGACACGCGCCTCAAGGCTTGCGACCTCGAATTGGACTTGCTGAGCCGCATTGTCACCCGCGCCGGAAAGCCCATTCCGCTCCAGCCCCGCGAATTCAAGCTCCTTGAATATCTCATGCGCCACGCCGGACATATCGTCACCCGCACCATGCTGCTGGAGAATGTCTGGGACTACCACTTTGACCCCCAGACCAATGTGATAGATGTGCATGTCTCGCGCCTCAGGGCCAAGATCGACAAGGGCTTCGATGATCCCATCCTGCAGACGGTGCGCGGCGCAGGCTACATGATCCGTGACCACTAGCGTCTCAATCCTCAAGTCATCCACCTTTAGGCTGGCCGCGATCTATCTTGCCGTCTTTGCCCTCTCGGTGGGTGCCATTCTGGCTTACGTCTTCTGGAACACCGCTCATCTCCTCGAGCGGCAGGCGGAGGAAACGATCCGCGCCGAAGTGCTGGCGCTTGCCGATCAATATGGCCAGCGCGGCCTTCCGGGCGTTGCTGATCTCATCAACCGCCGTGTTTCCGAGGAGACGGGCACGCTCTATCTGCTGGTAGATGCAAAAGAACAGTTTGTGGTGGGAAATCTCCGCAACATGCCGAGCCCCAAGCCGGAAGATGAGACCTTCGTGGATTTTCCCATCACCATCGGCAAGGGCCAGAAGAAACTCTTCCACACCGCCCGGGCCTATCATGTGGAGCTCACCAACGGCTTCCGCCTCCTGGTGGGGCGCGACGTGGAGGAAATCCACACCTTCCGCAAATTGATCACCAACACGTTGATCTGGGCACTGGGCTTGTCCCTGATCTTCGGGCTTGGCGGCGGCTACCTGACGAGCCGCAACTTCCTCAGGCGAGTAGATGCCATCACCGCCGCAAGCCGCACCATCATGGCGGGCGACCTGTCGCAGCGCATGCCGGTGGCGGGTACCAGCGATGAGTTGGATCGCCTCGCGCAATCGCTGAATGACATGCTGGGCCAGATCGAGCGCCTGATGACCGGTATGAAAGAAGTCTCGAGCAACGTGGCCCATGACTTGAAGACGCCGCTTACCCGCATGCGGGCGCGGGCTGAGGCGGCGCTGCGCAGCGGCACTGAAGCTGAACAGCGCGCGGCCCTCACCCAGACCCTTGAGGAAAGTGAAAGGCTGCTCGACACTTTCAATGCACTGCTTTCGATTGCCCGCGCCGAGGCCGGCAATGCCCGCGAGGGCCTTGTCAGGGCGGACGTGTCGGAAATCCTGGGCGAAGTCGCCGAGCTCTATGAACCGCTGGTGGAAGAGGCTGGCGGCACACTCAGTTGTGAGGCGACAGTGCCGCTGCCAGTGCGTGCCGATCGACAGCTTTTGGCGCAAAGCTTCAGCAATCTCATCGACAATGCCATGAAATATGGAACGAGCGGTGTCGATGAAAAGACCACGATCAGGATCAGCGGCACGCGCGAAGGCAACCATGCCGTCATCAGGATTTCTGATTCCGGACCGGGCATTGCGGACGCTGACCGGGAGCGCGTGCTGGAACGCTTCGTGAGGCTTGACGATAGCCGCTCCAAGCCCGGCAACGGGTTGGGGCTCAGCCTGGCTGCCAGTGTGGTCAAGCTTCATGGCGGGCAGTTCCGCCTGGACGATGCAGGCCCCGGCCTCATGGCAGTGATCGAACTTCCGCTTCTGGAAGAGGCAAGCTAAACCGGGGCCATGCCCGCTACGCTTGCAGCCCGCCTCAAAGGTCCTTGGTATGCTGTGGATTCGACGGGACATGCGCGCCTGTGGCGGGAACTTCCCGAAGACTGGCAACCCGCCTTTCGGGCTCACGAGACATTGTTCAGTGCCATTGTTGCAGGCTCCGACTATCTCTGTGACCTGCTGCTGCAGCACGCTGAAGACGTGAGCCAATGGCTGGGCAGGGAACCGGAAAGGATATTTGCTGACCTCTGCGCGGAGATTGTTGGGGCAGGCCGGCTTCTTGACCCCGAGGCGACAGGAAGGCGCCTCAGGCACATCAAACCCCGCGTTGCGTTGCTGATAGCGCTCTGTGACCTTGGCCGCGCGTGGACCCTTGAGGATGTGACAGACGCCCTCACGCGATTTGCCGATCTTGCCGTCAATGCCGTGGTGGATAGCCTTCTGTGCGAGGCCCATGCCAAAGGCCGCTTCTCAATTCTCAATGCAGACAGACCAGGGAAGGACTCTGGTTATGTTGTACTCGCCATGGGCAAACATGGCGCTGGCGAACTGAACTACTCCAGCGACATTGATCTCGTCGTTTTCTATGACTCGGAAACAGCGGCGCTCGCGCCGGGCGTCGAACCGCCCACCTTCTATGTGAAACTGACACAGCGCCTTGCGTCACTGTTGCAGGACGTGACTGTGGATGGCTATGTCTTGCGAGTGGATTTGCGGCTTCGACCCGACCCCCGCGCCACGCAAGTTGCAATCGCCGTTGAGTCCGCCGCTACCTATTACGAGAATATGGGTCAGAACTGGGAGCGCGCCGCCTTTATCAAGGCCCGCGCTATCGCCGGTGACATCGCTTTGGGTGAAGAATTTCTGCAGCGCCTCGTGCCATACATCTGGCGTAAGTATCTCGACTTCGCATCCATCACCGATGTGCAATCCCTGATCCGCCAGATTCATGCTGTGAAGGGTCATGGCGAGATTGCCGTTGAAGGCCACAATCTCAAGCTCGGCCGCGGCGGCATCCGCGAGATCGAATTTTTTGTGCAGACCCAACAGCTGATTGCAGGAGGGCGCAATCCGGCGCTGCGGGGCAGGCGCACTTGCGATATGCTCGATGCGCTGGCAGCGGCAAAATGGATCACCACTGACACGGCAGAGGATTTGAAGCGTTGCTACGGATTGCTACGCACCTTTGAGCACCGCAGCCAGATGCAGGATGACCGCCAGACACATCTTGTACCTCAAGAGAGGGATGCCCTTGAGCGCTACGCAATGTTTTGTGGATTTGAGAGCGCCGCGAACTTCCGCAGCGAGCTGAAAAAAGCGCTGGAGACCGTACGTGCGCATTCGGCGCGACTGTTTGAAAAGTCTGAGGACCTTGGGGGAGAGCAGGGCGCACTGGTCTTCACCGGCGGCGAGGATGATCCGGAAACCGTCATGACGCTGGAGCGCATGGGTTTCCGCCAGGCCTCGGAAGTCTCCGCTACCATTCGCGGTTGGCATTTCGGCCGCTATGCCGCAACTCGTGATCGCAGAGCACGAGAGGCCCTGACCGAACTGATGCCGAAGCTCCTCAGCGCGCTGTCGCGAACCGGCGATAGTGACCGGGCCTTCATCGCCTTTGATCAGTTCATGAAAGGCTTGCCCGCTGGTGTGCAACTCTTCGCTATGCTGCGCGCCAATCCAAGCCTGCTCGATCTCTTGGCGCAAATCTTGGGAACAGCCCCGCGGCTTGCCGAGGGCCTGAGCGACCGCCCACGCGTTCTCGAAGCAGTTCTCGATCCTGCCTTCTTTGGTCCTCTGCCTGATCTTGCAACATTGCAATCAGCATTGCTGTCGATGGCGCCGCAAGGGCCCGGTCTTGATGATGTGATGGACAGAGTACGGGTCTTTGGCAGAGAACAGATGTTCCGTGTCGGTGTGCGCGTGCTTTCGGAAACCGTGACTGCAGAGGATGCCGGGCGGGGTTTCGCCAATGTGGCCGATGCTGCCATTGCGCGGCTCCTCGCAGCCACTGAGGACGAAGTGGCCCGCAACCATGGACGCATTCCCGGCGGCAATGTTGCGGTCATCGCCATGGGCAAACTCGGCG
The DNA here is from genome assembly GCA_020029455.1 of Hyphomicrobiales bacterium. GTDB lineage: Bacteria > Pseudomonadota > Alphaproteobacteria > Rhizobiales > Aestuariivirgaceae > Aestuariivirga. The sequence goes on along the minus strand of JAIBJH010000023.1, from coordinate 10,704 downwards.
GGCAGGAGATGACGGCGGCCTCTGACCTCGACCTGATGATCGTCTATGATCACGCGAATGATGCCGATGCTTCGGATGGCAAAAAGCCGCTTTCGGTAACGCAATATTATGCGCGTCTGGCGCAACGCCTGATCACGGCAATCTCAGCGCCGACTTCGGAAGGGTCTCTCTACGAAGTTGACATGCGGCTGAGGCCTTCCGGCAGCCAGGGGCCAGTGGCGGTGAGCTTTTCCGCCTTTCAATCTTACCAGCGCGGGTCCGCCTGGACCTGGGAAAAGCTGGCTTTGACCCGTGCGCGTGTCGTGGCGGGCGCGGCGGAATTCACAGAAAAGCTCAATGCCGCCATCAAGCTTGCGCTCTGCACCCCACGCGATGCAGAGAAGACGAAAGTGGATGTTCTCGCCATGCGTGAGTTGATGCTGCGCGAGCACAAACCTTCCTCCTGCTGGGACATCAAGCGCACGCGTGGCGGGCTGGTGGAAGCCGAATTCATCGCCCAGTACCTCCAGCTCATTCATGCACCGCACCAAACTTCTGTGCTCGCAACCAACACGCTTGAAGCCTTCGGGAAGTTGCGGGCTGCCAACCTCCTCACCCCTGCAGATGCTGATGCGGTGGCTGGGGCCTGCCAGCTTTTTCACCGCCTGACCCAGGTTCTGCGGCTCTGCCTTTCCGGAGAATACGTTCCCGAAACCGCCCTGCCGGGCCTGAACCGGGCAGTGGCTATGGCGGCTGGAATGCCGGATGTCCGGGGAGCAGAGGACCTCCTGCGACAGAATCAACGGCAGGTTGCTCACCTGTTTGACCACCTGATCGGCAAGCCAGAATATTTCGTGAACAAAGCGACGGAATAGGCGGTCTGCCCCGTCTAAGGTTCAGAAGCGCGCTTCTGGAAACCTCAGAACGGAGAAGATGAAATGAGAATACTGATCGTGGCAACAACTGCCGTCCTTGGCTTGGCTTTAGTGGAAGCACAGGCGAATGAGCCCTATTTCCCGCGCGCCGAGAAAAGCTTCCAGCGCCTTGATACCAACAAGGACGGCAAGCTGGCACCGGAAGAACTCGCTGTCGTCGTGAAGAAGCGCGAATGGGTGATCGATGCCAATGGCGACAAACAGGTGTCCGCTGCCGAAATCGAAGCGGCCATGCAGAAGCGGCTCGAAAAGAGGCGCGACCGTATCATGTCTCTGATGGATGGCAACAAGGATGGCATCATTACGGAAGCGGAGATGGACCAGGTGCTCAACGACATGTTTGACAAGGCCGATACGGATGACGATGGTTCTGTCAGTCTTGCCGAGATCCAGAATTTCAAGCGCGCGCAATGGCGCAAGAACTATCTGGAGCGGCAGGCGAACTAGCACTGCGCAGGAAGCAAGGAGCGCATATTTGGCAATCGGACCGGCGGCAACGTCTGTCTCTGGTCCGCATCAGGCAAGTGATGCGGACCTTTTGACTGCGTGCGCGCGCCGCGACCACAGAGCCTTCCGGGCGCTTGTCGATCGCTACTATGCAACGGTCTATCGCGTGGTCTGGCGAATGACGGGCGGCGGCGCTCACGCCGAAGACATCACGCAAGAGGCTTTCCTGAAGCTGTGGAGCAACCCCGGCCAGATCAGGGAGGCGGGTGCCCTTAAGGGCTGGCTCATGCGGGTGGCGAGCAATCTTGCCATGGATGGATTTCGCGCTAAGCCCATGAAGGATCTCGAAGCCGCGTCAGATGTGTCCGATGGAAGGCCGGACGCCGAAGAGGTGCAGATGAAATCATGGGCCGCGCGCAGGGTTGACAGCGCCATTGCCAGATTGCCCGAACGCCAGCGGCTCGCTCTGACGCTGGTCCATTTCGAGCAGATGTCGAACGGCGCTGCTGCCGTTGTGCTGGAAGTTTCAGTTGACGCACTTGAATCGCTATTGGCACGGGCGCGCCGCGCCTTGAAGGAAGAATTGGCCGCGGACAGGGAAACCCTGCTTGAGGCCGTGAATGTGGAAGGACAAATATCATGACCCGCGATAGCATGAGTGATCAAGAGCTGGACCGGCTTCTCGCATTGGCGAGCAAACCAGCGCCGCCGCGCGGCGCAGAAGACCGGCTGATGGCGAAAATCAATCCGGAAAATGTCGTTGCCTTCAGGCTAAAACAGAAGAAGGCGCAATCGGCCATTTCCTGGATTGCGGCGCTTCCGCTTGCCGCATCGCTGGCTTTCGGCATCTGGCTGGGGGCAGCGGGCATTGGCACGGATATCCTGCCCGAAAGCCTTGGCGGAGATGCAGTTGCCGCCGCGGATGTGGATGTTTTTACCGGAATTGAGGAGGCCGAAACCCTGGCCGAGGACAACCAGACATGACCGACATGACGCAACAACCGCAAATGTCGGAAGAGCACGGGCCATCAAGGTGGACGCGCTGGCTGCCTGCTCTACGCTCGCGCTGGTGGACTGTGCTTCTCGGTCTCTCGCTGATGCTGAACCTCGCAATAGGCGGCATGATCGCCGGAAGCGTCATGGAGCATGGCCCGCGCGAAAGGCTGATGGGCGCAAGCTACGTGCAGCTTATCCCCCGCCGCTTCTTCCATGACCTGCCGCGCGAGCGGCGGAAGGAACTCATGGACATCGTTCACAACAACAGGCCCGATCTCCGGGTGCTGCGCGATGCCACGGGCCAGACGAGCCTCAAGCTTGCCGATGCGCTTGCCGCCTCCGACTACAAGGAAGAAGAGGTGGCCAAGGTGATCGCTGAGTTTTCAACTGGCACGCAAAGTCTGGCAGCACGCGGTGGCACCGTGGTGCTCGATATTGTGAGGCTTCTAACTCCGGAAGAACGTCAAGCCCTTGCTGCGGCGATCCGCGAGCGGGGCAAGCGGCGCTAAACTTGCGGCCGCTGCACAGGCAGGATGACATCCACCGTCGTACCCTTGCTGATAACGCTGCTGATCCTGACCTGACCGCCGTGAAGCTCAGCCAGAGAGCGTGAAATCGCAAGGCCAAGGCCCGAGCCGCCTTTTGATTTTGTGAGCTGGTTTTCAACCTGCTCGAAGGGACGGCCTAGCTTTTCAATGTCGCGCGCCGGTATACCGATGCCGGTGTCAATGATCGAAAGCTTGACCTTCCCGTCATCGGCCTTCGAAACGATAGTGACCTTGCCTCCCTCCGGCGTGAATTTCACAGCGTTTGAGACAAGGTTGAGGACGATCTGCTTGAGGGCTCGCCTGTCGGCTTCAAGTTCCGTTCCCGCTTCGATGTTCGTCTTGATGCGGATTTTGGAACTGGTGGCGCGCGGGCCGATCAGCCGCATGGACTCATCGATGAGATTGGCAAGGTCGACCTTGCTGTATTCGAGGTCAAAGCGGCCTGCCTCGATCTTCGACATGTCGAGAATGTCATTGATGACATCGAGCAGGAACTGGCCGCTCTTGCGGATGTCCGAGACATATTCGCTGTATTTGGGCGCGCCCATCGGGCCGAAAAGCTCCGCCGTCATCATTTCGCTGAAGCCGATGATGGCATTGAGCGGCGTTCTGAGTTCATGGCTCATATTGGCGAGGAACTCGGACTTAGAACGGTTGGCGGCTTCGGCTCGGGTTTTCTCGCTGGCATATTTGTCGGCAAGTTCGGCAAGGCGCTGTGATTGTTCTTCGGCGGTCTGCCGTTCCCGCTGCAGGTCACGCACCGCAACCATAAGCGTTTTTTCAGAACGCAGGAGCTTCTCCTCCTGCCGCTTGAGCGCCGTGATGTCGGTGCCCACCGAAACAAAGCCGCCATCCTTGGTACGGCGCTCGTTGATCTGCAGCCATCGGCCATCGCCCAACTGCACTTCAACCGAGCGCGCCCCCCCCGACTTGTCGTTGATCTGGCCAGGGAGATACTGCTTGATCACAGGTTCCTTGGAGGCGCTTGCCACCACATTATAGTGCGTGCCCGGTACACACACCGACGCCGGCAGTGAGTGAAATTGCTGGTACTTGGAATTGCACAGCACAAGCATCGAGTCCGTGTCCCACAGCACGAAGGCTTCCGAGATGTTCTCGATAGCGTCCTTGAGGCGCACCTCTGCATCGCTGGAGAGCTTGTCGAGCATTTTCTGGCGCGAGATGTCGAAAACGATGCCGACCAGATGCGGCGCCTCCAGGCTACTGCCGGGCGCTAGGGCGGCGCGCGCCCGCAGCCACACCCAATGGCCGTCTTCGTGGCGCATGCGGAATTCCTGGTCGAAGGCATCGCGCCCGCCCGAAAGGAGCTCTTCCACAAAGTCATCGAGCCTGCCGTCATCGGGATGTATGCGCGAGGACACATCGGCAAAGCCCAGAAGCCGCGCTTCAGGCTTGAGGCCTAGGATGTCATACATGGACTTGGACCAGAATATGCGCCCCTCGGCGAGGTTCCAGTCCCACAAGCCGCATTGGCCGCCATCAAGCGCCTTGTCGAGGCGAGTAGTTGCAACTTCAAGCGCACCATCCGCCTCTTCGGCCCTCGCCGACTGCCAGTGGAAGGCGCCGGCAAGAAGCGACAGCACAAACAGGGTCACACCAAAAAGCGTGCCGAGCCTGAACGCACCACTCTGCCAGTCACGGAAGATGCTCTCGCTTTTCTGCAGGACAACGAGATTGCCGGGCGCCGCGCCGAGATCTCGCAAAGCGGCATAGACACCATCTCCGTTCTTAAGGTTGGTGCGTGCCATGTGCCGTTCATTGACCGCAACGGAGGCGAAGAAGGATGCGGACACAAAATCTGATAGATATGTTGAACCGGTTAGCGCATCAGCGGGCGCGGCAGCTGCGATCCGCCCGGCGCCATCGACCAGAATGTAGATGCGCTCGCCATTGAACGCATCCGGCGCCAGCGCCTGCGCCAGTGCCGGCTGGGACAGAACAGATTGCGTGCTGCTCGCATCACGGAGCGACAAGGCGAGGTTCCGCAAGTTGAGCACTGCATAGTCCGCATGCAGAAGCGTCTGCGCCGTGTGCTCGGCGACATGCTGTTGCCGGTTCTTGTAGAGTTGTTGGGAAATGGCCGTGGCGAGCGCAATGAGGAAGATGGCGGTGAGCGCCGTGATTAGCCGGCCCAAAAGTTTTTCGCTGAGCGCAATGCCGGAAAGGCCCGGCAATGGTAGGCGCAGGGCGCGCTCCCTCAGAAACAGTTCCTTGATATGCGATCGCTGCAAGATGAGAGCCCAGACTTCGATTTGCACGAGGCTGTCCAGCAGGGACTCGACTTTACCGCAAGGATTGCGGTTGCCGGGGCAGCGTTATGACCTCAATAACGCTCGCGAATCTGATTTGCCAAGCCGTTTCAGGCGGCGGTGGCTCCAAGCCTTGAAGTACCGAGCGTTCTTGAAATGATCTCATAGACGTCGGATGAGAGCTGTGGCGCAGCGAGGATGCGCCTCATGTGTTTGTCCGCCACCTTCTGGCGCTTGCCATCATATTGCTGCCATGAGCGAAAAGCCGTTGCCATGCGCCCCGCCACTTGCGGATTGATGGCGTTGAGCGCGATGACCGTATCCGCCAGAAAACGGTAGCCGTCGCCATCGGCGCGGTGAAAGCTCGCTAGATTGCCGGTGAAGCTGCCGATCAGAGCATAGACGCGGTTGGGCGTCGTGAGCCGGAAATCTGCATGGCGCAACATCGCCTCAACATGGATGACGGCATCGGCGCGCGGCCAGGCCCCATGCAGCGCAAACCACTTGTCGACCAAGAGATGTTCCTTGCTGTGCCGGTCGTAGAAGGATTGCAGTTCCGCCTCAGCTTCCGGCAATTCGGCAAAGAGGATGGCGGACAGGGCGCCTATCTCCGCCGTCATGCTGTGCGGCGCGCGAAGATCGGTCCGGGCAACTTCAAGCGCACCATCCCTGTCTGTCATGGCAAGCAACGAGAGGATGGCATAGCGCAGGCTGCGGCGTGCCGTTCCCTCGGTATCCGGCGTATACGGGCCTGTTTCTCCGGTTTCAATTTCATGCCAAGTTTCTGTGCCGCATCCCAGCGGTTGAAACTGTCGCTGTCGTGTCCCATGCGGAAGAGCAGCTCCTCCGTCGAAACATTCTCCTTCAGTTCGATAGGCGCGGAAAAGCCGCGATTGAGGGAGAGATGGGGCCTCCTTGGCAATCCATCAAATGTAAAAGCTTCCGACTCTTGCCTAAGTTCGATAAGTCCATTCTTCACGTTGCGGCCCACGTCATCAAGAAGTGCATAGGCGAGCGGCAGATGCTGAGGAAGTTTTGTAGGCTGCCCCGGCGTTGGTGGCGTCTTCTGTGTCAGCTTGATCTGGAACGTGTCCGACTTGCCATCATGGCTTTCCTCCACCTCGACGATGGGTGTTCCCGCCTGTTGATACCAGCGGGCGAAGTGAGAAAGATCGCGCCCCGATGCATCTGCCATGCAGGCAAGGAAATCTTCGATGGTTGCCGCCTCGCCGTCATGACGCGCGAAATAGAGGTCCATCGCCTTGCGGAATGTGTCCTTGCCGATCAGCGTCTGCAGCATGCGGCAAAGCTCGGCTCCCTTGTCGTAGACGGTCGCTGTGTAGAAATTGTTGATCTCCATATAGGAAGAGGGGCGCACCGGATGCGAGAGCGGCCCCTGATCCTCCGGGAACTGCCTGATCCGCAGTGACTTCACATCCTCGATGCGCTTCACCGAATGGGAGCGCATGTCGCCGGTGAATTCCTGGTCGCGGAAAACCGTGAGGCCCTCCTTGAGACAGAGCTGAAACCAGTCCCGGCAAGTGATGCGGTCGCCTGTCCAGTTGTGGAAATACTCATGGGCGATGATGCGTTCGATGTTGAGGTAGTCGGAATCGGTGGCAATCTCCGGGCGCGCCAATATGTATTTGTCGTTGAAGATGTTGAGGCCCTTGTTTTCCATGGCGCCAAAATTAAAGTCCGAAACAGCGACGATGTTGAAGACATCGAGGTCATAGGCACGGCCAAATCGCCGCTCATCCCAGGCCATCGAGGCCTTGAGGCTTTCCATGGCCCAGGCGCAGGCATTTTCCTTGCCCTTCTCCACATAGATGCCGAGCGCAACCTTGCGGCCCTCGCTCGTTGTGAAATTGTCATGAATCGAGGCGAGATCTCCGCCCACCAGCGCGAAGAGATAGGTGGGCTTTGGATGCGGATCATCCCACACTGCAAAGTGGCGGTTGCTGCCGGAAATCTTGCCGCTCTCGACGGGGTTGCCGTTAGCGAGCAGCACAGGGAGTTCGCTCGCAGCTTCCAGCCGCACGCGATACGTCGCCATCACATCCGGCCGGTCATAGAAGAAGGCAAAGCGCCGGAAGCCTTCTGCTTCCATCTGCGTGCAGAAAATGCCGTTCGACACGTAGAGACCCGAAAGCGCCGTATTGGCGGAGGGGTTGCAGCCTTGTGATATCTCCAACGAAAATGCCGCATTGGGCGGATTGTGGATGGTGAGCTTGTTGTCCTTGCAACTGTATGCGCTCTCAAACAGCGGTTTGCCATCTATGGCAACGCCATGCAGCGCAAGGCCTTCACCATCAAGCACAAGCGGGCTCGGATGATTGCTGCGCGGTGCAACCGAGAGCTTGGTCGTGATGCGCGTGTCTTGTGCATCAAGCTTCACCGTCATCTCAACATGCTGGATGGCATAGGGCGTGGGTGTATAGTCCTTGAGATAGATGGTCTTCGGTGCGGCAGTCATTTTCTTCATATCCAAATGTCGGCAGCGGGGTTCTACAGTGTGCCGCTTGCGCCGTCCACAAAGCCAGTCATAGTGCTCCCATGCATATTCCGATTGACTGGTACGAGATCCAGAAATTTTCCGATGGCATTTCGCTGATCTCCGAACGTTACGCGCAGGATTGGATGCGCTGTAACATGTGGCTCATCGAGGGCAGGGACCGTGATATTCTTGTCGATACTGGCATGGGCCTGTGCCCGCTCAAGACGGAGATTGCACGATTGCGCGAGAGGCCGGTCGCTTGCGTGTGCAGCCATTGCCACTTTGATCACATCGGCGGGGCGCATGAATTCGACGTGCGTCTCGGCCACAGGGCCGACGCCGATGTTCACGCGAACCCCGATCTCGACAGAACCTGCGCCCGCGCCTGGATTATTGGAGACCTGCTGACCGCACTGCCATATGTGGGTTTTGAAATGGAGAAGTTCACAATCACCCCCGCACCCCTCACAGGCTTTCTTGACGAGGGCGATGTGCTCGATCTCGGTGACCGCGCCTTGCAGGTCTTTCATCTTCCTGGCCACGCACCGGGTTCCATTGCACTCTATGAGAAAAAGATCCGCACACTCTTCAGTGGTGATGTCATCTATGATGGCGGGCTGATCGACAATGCATGGCATTCCGATCCTGCCGTCTATGAACACTCGCTACGCCGTCTCCGGGAATTTCCGGTTGAAGTGGTCCACGCTGGTCATGACGAGAGTTTCGGCCAAGACCGCATGCTTGAATTGATCGACACATACTTGGCAGGCGGCCTGCGGCTCGGTGATGCTGCCGAGTTTGTGCAGAAAATGTCTCGGAAAACAGGGCAATCTGGCGATTAGTGACCTGTTATCCGAATTCGGCTAAGGGTCCCGGATGCCCAAGACTGTCCTTCTCCTCAACGGCCCGAACCTCAATCTCCTTGGATTGCGGCAGCCCGAGATTTATGGAAAGCAGACCCTGCAGGATTTGGAGAAGGCTTGCGCCGCCGCCCTGAAGGAAGGCGGCCTCGCACTCGAGACATTCCAGTCCAATTCGGAATCGGAGCTCATCGAACGCATTCACAAGGCGCGGGGCAATGCCGATGCCATCATCATCAATCCCGGCGCCTACTCGCACACGTCGATTGCCTTGCTCGATGCCCTCAATGCCTTTGATGGCGCTGTCGTCGAAGTGCATATTTCACAGATCTTCAAGCGTGAGGCCTTTCGCCATCACTCCTATGTTTCAGGAAGAGCCGATGCCGTGCTCTGCGGCTTCGGCATTGCTGGCTACACTATGGCCTGCGAGTGGATGATAGGGAAACTGCAATCCGCCAAGTAACAGCGCAATCAAATATCAGGATAGTCGCGCGCCAATTGCTTCAATGCATCCTTTACCGTTTCCATGTGAGGATTGATTGCGAGCGCCTCTTCCAGTGACTGCTTGGCCTCACCGATTTTGCCTTGCGCCGCATATATAACGCCCCGTCCCGCCAGTGCGCCGAAATGCCGGGGCTCCATCTCCAATACTTGCTCGATATCGGCAAGGGCCTCGTCATAGCGCTTCGTCTTGAAATAAAGCGTGGCGCGCCGGTCCAACGCTTCCACATATTCGGGGTAGGTGCCGACAATTTCGTTCAGCATCGTTTCAGATGTATCAAGCGCGCCATCCGTCAGCGCCACACTCGCCTGACGCAGAAGGAGTTCCGCTGTAGGCGAAGGATTCTGATGCCAGTTGGCCCAGATCTTGTCTTCGATCTGCTTGGCATCATCGAAACTCGCTGCTCGCAAGGCCCCGAACAGCCTGTCAAGCTCACGGGCCGCCTTCATGGCAGGATCGAGCGGTTGAACAGGCACGACAACTTGAAGAGATCCATCGCTGTCGCGGTTTGTCTCCTGCGCGGCAGCCGGAGCGCATAGGGCGAGAAACAGGATAGGCAGGACCAAGGCCTTCATTGCTCGATCATGCCACAGATTTCTGGGCATAAAAACGGCAACCGCGCCGGAGAGGCTCCGGCGCGGCGCAATTTTCGGTGATAGCGGGAGTTAACCCTGGCGCGCCTTGAAGCGGGGGTTGGTTTTGTTGATGATATAGACCCGGCCCTTGCGGCGGATGATCTTGTTATCGCGGTGGCGCTTCATCAGGCCTTTGAGCGAGTTGCGAACTTTCATTGTAACACCTATGTGGAGAGCCGTGGGCCTTCCGGATGAATGAGATGGCGCTTCATAGTGATGGCGTGGGGACCTGTCAACTCAGGTGCTGTTGACAGCTAACAAACTGAAATGTCTAGAGAATTACTGACAAGCGGCAATTTCCTGATAACTCTCGCCATCGCCGTGGCGGCCATGACGGTGGTAGGAGTCGTCGTCTGGCGCGAGCGGCGGCCCCGCCAGAGCCTCAACCCCAGCCTGGTGCCCGCAACGCCCTTGCTACTGTTTTCAGGCACCGTGGCTCTTTTGGCCATTGTCCATCTAGTCAATCTCCTGGGCGTCCAAACCGGCAGATAGCCTCCTAGACTGGGTACAGGTCTGCATAGCGCTTGCGCAGCTCCGCTTTCTGCACTTTGCCCATGGCGTTGCGCGGCAGCTCTGGGATCACAATCACTCGTTTCGGCACCTTGAAGCCCGCAAGCTTCTTTCGCAGCTCGGAAATGAGTGCTGCTTCATCGATGCCGTCGGCAGAAACAACAACAGCGGTCACTGCCTCTCCGAAATCGGCGTGGGGCAGGCCGATCACCGCACTTTCAATAACGCCATCCCTGCCATCAATCAGGTTCTCGATTTCCTTCGGGTACACATTGAAGCCGCCGGTGATGATCAAATCCTTTGCGCGCCCGGAGATGACGAAATAGCCGTCTTCATCGATGCGGCCCAGGTCGCCCGTGATGAAGAAACCATCGGCGCACATGTCCTCCGCCGTTTTTTCAGGATTGCGCCAATAGCCTTTGAAAAGATTGGGGCCTCGCACTTCAATCATGCCATCGGAACCATTGGGCAATGATCGCCCCGTTGCTGGATCCGCAATCCTGACGGCAATATGGGGCAGGGGAA
>JAIBJH010000164.1 GCA_020029455.1 Hyphomicrobiales bacterium | reverse complement strand
AAGAAGGTCCACAGGCTGTAGCCGAAGAAGGCCACGGCGATCACACCCCAGAAACCGTCTTGAGCATAGAACAATTCGAATGCAGACCAGATGGCTGTGGTGACGACAATGACGAGCCTTCGCCACAAGGGCCGGTAGAAGGGATGATGCGCTGCGGGAGTTTTCATGCGGGGAACGCTAACCGACCTTCCCTTCGTCAGCAAGACTGCTGCCCCATCCGGTTGCTCGCCATGTTGTGAACACGGACCCATGGCCAAACTGCTATGGCTTTCTGCCGCCGCGGCATTCCAAAAAGGAGTCCTGCCATGCAACGCCTGATGCTGTTCCTTCTCTTCCTTCTTGCAGCTGCGCAGACTACGCAGGCCGCCCCTGTGAGCGAATGTCTGGCGGTGGCGCAAAGCTTGGCCCGTGTGCAGTTCGCCGCCACCACCGCTGTTCCCCTTGCCGAAGATGAAGTCTCTCTCACTTTTGTCGGCCATTCCACCTACCGCATCGAGACAGCAGGCGGTGTAACGGTTGCCACGGACTACACCGGCAACGCCGGAGGGCCGACACCCACCGTTGTCACCATGAACCGGGCTCACTCCAGCCACTACACCAACAACCCGGACCCGGCCATCCAGCATGTGCTGCGCGGCTGGACCGAGAGCGGCGAACCGGCTCGCCATGATCTGAAGGTCGGCGATATGCTCATTCGCAACGTGACGACCGATATCCGCAACACCTTCACCACCCGCATCACCGACGGCAATTCCATTTTCATCTTCGAGGCGGGCGGCCTCTGCATCGGCCATCTCGGCCATTTGCACCATGAACTGACGCCGGGACATATCGGCTGGATCGGCAGGCTGGATGTTGTCATGGTGCCTGTCGACGGCCGCATGACCATGCCCCATGCCAACATGATGGAGGTTCTGAAGGAACTGCGCGCCAGCGTGATCCTGCCCATGCATGTTTTTGGCCAAGCGACGTTGGCGGAATTTCTCGCCGAGGCGCGCAAGCATTTCGCCGTGAAGTACCATGACAGCCGCACCCTCATCGCCTCCTTGAAGACCCTGCCCGCCGAGCCTACTGTCTTCGTCATGCAGGGGTACTGATGCATGGGAACATCGATCAGCTTCAAACGGGCCGACGGCAAGGACACCAACGGTTATCTCGCCAAGGCGGGCCGCGATCATGCGCCCGGAATTGTCGTCATTCAGGAATGGTGGGGCCTGCAAGAGCAGATCAGAGGCATCTGCGACCGGCTGGCCCGCGCTGGCTATGAGGCGCTGGCGCCCGACCTCTATGAGGGCGTTACGGTGGACTATCACGATGCAGCCAAGGCCGACCGGGAAATGTCATCCCTCGATTTTCTCGATGCCACCGACAATATCGTCAAGGGCGCGGCGCAGTATCTCGGCAAGAGCGGCTCCAAAGTGGGCCTCACCGGCTTCTGCCTCGGCGGCGCTGTCACCATTTTGGGTGCCGTGCGCGTGAAGGAAATTTCTGCAGCCTGCTGCTTCTATGGCATTCCGCCGAAAGAAGCCGCCGACCCTGCAATGATTGGCATTCCCTTCGACTGCCACTTTGCCAACAAGGATGACTGGTGCACGCCGGAGGTCGTCAACGCGCTGGAGGCCACGTTGAAGAAGGCAGGCGTCAAGGGCAGCATCTATCGCTATGACGCCGAACATGCCTTCATGAATGAGCAGCGCACGGTTCATGACCGCACCGCGGCGGAACTCGCCTGGGGCCGCATGCTCAAATTCTGGGAGAAGCACCTCTCAGCATAACTGTGTGGCACTTGACCTGCATCAAGGCCGCACCAGCCCGGTAATGACAAACTTGTCCCATGAAATGGGCTGTTGTCTTCGTTCTGCTTTCGGCCAGCGCAAGCTTGGCCGCCGATTTGTCACCCTCGGCTGAGAAAGGCCGCGCCCTGCTCGCTGCCAATTGCAGCCGCTGCCATGCCATTGGCCTGACGGGCGAAAGCCCCCATGACGAAGCGCCACCCTTCCGCGAGGTCATGAAAATCTACGGCGCGAAGTCACTGGAGGAAGCACTTGCAGAAGGCCTCGTCACCGGCCATCCCGACATGCCGGAATTTGTCTTTGCGCCTGAAGATGTGGCGGCCATCGAAAGCTATCTGCTGACGCTTGAGGGCACGCCATGAAATTCGCGATCCTTTTGCTACTTCTCCTCGCAACGCCAGCCGCCGCCGATGACGCGGCGGTCGCCCTCGGCAAGGCGCTGGCACAGAAGAACTGCACCTCATGCCACGCCATCGGAACGGATGATGCAAGCACCATCGCCGATGCCCCACCCTTCCGCGACATTGCCCTGCGCTATGACCTCGTGGATCTGGAAGATTCCCTCAATGAAGGCGTCGCCACCGAGCATCCCCTCATGCCCAACTGGCAGATGACACCCGAACAGGCCCATGCCCTGGCGAGCTTCATCATGAGCCTTGCTCCCGCCGGCAAGCTCAAGAGCGAAAATATACCAGGCTCTCAGCCGCTTCTTGCGGAAAGGCCATGAAGCGCCTCGATCTCTGCGGCAACGAGTTCCTGCAATGCCCACAAGCCCTCGTCATGGATGCCGAGCTGCTCAAGATGTGACACGGTGTTGTAGAGATAATCCGCGCCCGAACCCCAATGGCCACACGCCCGCGACAGGCCATGGGCCACTTCGGTCAGCGGCCGGCCCGCCACATAACTGTCCAGTTCCTTGGGCCCCGCATAGAAGGCCAAAGCCTTGAGCGGGCCCTCGGCACCCTCAACATCAATCCAGCGCACCGCCTCCAGCCCGGCGCGGCGGCTAACTTCGCGGCGCAGCAATTTTTCCATCAGGTCGGCAATGCCCTCTTCAGGGAGCCGCAGCACCACACCCTCGCATTGACCTCCGGGATCGAGGCACATCATGAAGCCGTGCTGCTCTAACGTGGCGCGATAACGCAAGATGCGCATGGAGAAGGCCCTGTGCCAACCTTTCGCCGTGGCGCGTTTCAACTCGTCGTGCGGAACTTCCGGCTTCCAGATCAGTGAGCCATAGGCAAAAAGCCAAACAGGTCCCTCGCCGCGCCCTTCCAGAATCTGCAGCGCTGCGGGCCGGAAATCCTCATCGCGGAGCGGCACGATGTTGGGAATTGGCCCCGCGTCTTGGACTTCCCGGTGGCACATCGCCACCAGTTCTCGTGTCAGCCGCATGGCACGGCCCGCATTCATATGTTGCTCCATCTAGTCGCCATAAAGCGCCTCGATCTCCTGTGCCACAAGGTCCTGCAACTGCCACAGGCCTTCGTCATGAATGCCGAGTTGGTCCAGATGCGAAATAGTGTTGTGCAGATAGTCGGCGCCGGAACCCCAGTGGCCGCAGGCCCGTGCCAGTCCATGCGCCACCTCGGTCAGGGAGCGGCCCGCTCGGTAGTAGTCGAGTTGCGTTGGCCCGGCAAAGAATGTCAGCGCGCTCCGCGCACCGCCCGCATGATCCACATCGACCCACCGCACGGCCTCGAGTTGTGCATCGTTGCCGACTTCACGGAAAAGGAGGGCATGGAGCTGGGAGCGGAGCTTTGTTTCATCGAGACGCAAGAGCATTCCTTCACAGTGGCCACCCGGATCGAGGCACATCATGAAGCCGGGCTGTTCGGGCGTTGCCCTGTAATGTTCAATCTTCAGGGAAAAGGCGCGATGCCAACCCCGGGCCACTCCACGGATGGCTTCGAGAGACTCGATTTCCGGCTTCCACATCAGTGAACCGTAAGCGAAGAGCCAGAACGCATCTTCGGGCCTGGCGTTGAGCAACCGGTCGACAGCGCGCTCATAATCCGCCTCGACAAAATAATCGCGCTCGTCGATGTAAGAGTCGCCCTCCACGTCTCTGTGGCATAGCGCCACCAGTTCTCGTGTCAGCCGCATGGAAAGCGCGCCACTCATCCGTTGATCTTTTCGATCTCCTTGACCACGGCGGTGGTCTCCTCCTTCGAGAGCGCACCAAGCCGCATATCGACACGCCAGTTCTTGCCGCCATCGACATTGACCACAAGGCCTTTTGCTTTCTCCGCCGTGTAGCCTTCAAGGCCGGAGGTTGAGGGGAATGCCACCGCCATGGCATCCTGGTCCGGCGTGCGGCAGATCCAGCGGCAGCATTGCCCGCATTGCGAGGGGCTGTAACGCATGTAATCCGCCGTGCCGTCGGGCCGCCGGAACAGCGCATGGGCAAAACCGTCCTTGCCCGCCTTCATGTCGATCATCATGGCGGCTTCCGGATCAAAGGCGAGGCCGGGCTTCAGCACATGATGAAGCTTGGGGTTCTTCGCCAGCTCCTCGAGAAATTCCCGGTAGCCGGGTTTCGGCGTGATGTGGGCGGGGATCGACTTCCGCACACGCACCGCCTCGGGCGTGTAGGGCGCGGAATAGATGAATTCGCCATTGTCGATGGGCCGGAAATTGGCGTGCGCCAGATACATCAGATCCATCGCCGTCTTCTTGAGATTGTCCACCTGCAGCGAGGCATCGAGCAGCGTCGAATCCGCGCCCATCACATAGGTCGATGTGGCGAGATAGTGATGCGAGAAGGCGACCGTGTGCTCATAGGTGCCGGCAATCGCACATGTGCCCTTCACCTCATCGATCTCGATCCAGCCCCTCTGGAAGGGCGCAAGCGGCAGTTCGCCGTGCAGAGGATGGCGGTCGGTCGGGCCGGGCGCGCCCATGCCCGTGGCCCCGCAATGAATAAAGAACGAGCCGTAGGTTTCGAGATAGCGCTCCGTCACCACCGGCTCGCGGAACATGGACTTCATCGTGAGGTTGCGGCCATCGAAGACGCAAGACCAGATTTGATGACCACGAAACGGCAACACCACGATTTCGCCCCGCTTGGACTTCACGCGAAGTGCTGCAATGCCGCTGTCATATTTGAAGGCCGAAACCACAAAGCCCCCGCCTTGCGCGAGCAGGCGCTCCTTCTCGCCAAAGTTGACGGAGGAAAGGTCGACGCGAATAGCCATGAGTGCTCCCGGTGGAAATATGAAACGGCATTTGTGGCACAGCGCGGCAGGAGAGGGAAGGCGCTGCAGTTTCGCGCGCGGGTGGAAAGATGTAGGCTGTCACGCGTTATCGGAGGACACCATGTTCATCAGTGTTCGCAAATATCACAACGTCAAATCCGTGAGCGAAGTGAAGCGCCGGGTGGAGGCGGAATTCCTGCCCGAACTGCGCAAGAATCCGGGTTTCAAGGACTACTATCTCATCGATTGCGCCTCGCCCGAAAGCGGCAACATCCTCACCGCCGTGAGCGTCTTCGACAATTGGGATTCAGCCCTCGCCTCGAATGATGCCGCCAGGGCCTTCGTGAAGAAGCGCCTCGCCGACCAGTTGCCGGAAGCCGCCCAGGCCGTGGGCGGCGAGGTGATTGTGAGAGCCTAGTTCACCCCTCCCCTTGGGGAGGGGCACGTTGCACAGCAACGGGGGTGGGGCGGCAACAGCTTGCATCGACTCGAAATCCCGGCAACCTTTGGCCATGCACGGCCTTGTCCTTAACCTCGCCATCGCCACCGCCATGATGGCCTTCACCGTGGTGATCCATTTCTTCGGCATCGTGCTGCTCCTGCGGCTGGTAAGCTTCCATGGCTATCGCGTGGCGCATCTCTCGGCCAACCTGCGCCACGGCTTGTTTCTGCTCGCCGCGGTGCTGGGCATCGTCTTCCTGCACACGCTTGAGATCTGGGCCTATGCGTTGCTCTTCTTAGGGCTGGGTGCGATCGAAGGCTTCGAGCCTGCGCTTTATTTCTCAACGGTGAGTTTCACCAGCCTCGGTTACGGCGACATCGTGCTGGGTTCGGAGTGGCGCATGCTCGGCGCCATCGAGGCAGCCAATGGACTCATTCTCTTCGGCTGGTCTACTGCTTTCCTCTTTTCGCTCATGGGCAAAGTCCGCACCCTCGAGCACGACTGGCTGGAGCGCTGACAGAAATCTGGACATGACTCTTCCCTTGTTCACCCGGCAACTCCGGATGGAGGGGTAGAAAAGGGAAACGCGTGGGGTTTTCCATCGCGGTTGCGACTTTGTTTAGAGTCGCGGTAGAAAATGCGTTGGGTCACCCCACGCGCCAT
>JAIBJH010000163.1 GCA_020029455.1 Hyphomicrobiales bacterium | reverse complement strand
AAACTTGTGCTGGATGTAGTCCGTGGTTGAAAGATAGGTGAGGTCTGGTTTGTCGCGCCCAACGAGCTTCACGCCCGCGGCGAAGACAAATTCAGACAGCGCGGCTGAATAGACTTCCGGCACCGGGAGCCCAACAAGTTCGCAGACGCCGTCAATGCCATTGGCTTCGCGCGTTGCCTTGTCGGCGCGTTCCGACGAGAAGCAGATGGCCGTGCCGCCAAATTTCAGGCCATTGCCAAGGAGGAGGCGCAGCTTATCTTTGGCAGTGATGACACAGACCTTTCCACCGGCCTGCTGGAAGCCTTCGAAAATGGTGGGCGCGCGCAGCCATTTCGGATCGTTCATCATGGTTTCCTGGCCGGTGGCCGGATCGATGAGATAATTGCCGGTGATGCCGTGAACCTTGGGTGGCGAGCCTGTGACAATCGACAGGTTGTTTGGATTGGTGAAACTCGGCATGGCTGAAAGGCCGCGCAGGTTCTCGCCCTTGGCGATGACGGCCCTGAGATTGGGCATGAGCCCTTCCGCCATGGCGATTTCCATGTAAGCGGGTTCGCTGCCATCGCAGCAGATGACGACGAGCGGAGACTTTGGCCAATTGTATATGCGGCCATTGACGGTGACTGGTGCTTTCGACATGGATTATTCCGCAGGGCTCATGTCAGTGACGCCCATCTGGGCCAGCACATCCTTGATGGCGGCAACGACATCTTTCATCACGTTTTCGTCGAGCCGGCCGATGGTGCCGATGCGGAAGCTCGGCTTCTTTGTGAGTTTGCCCGGATAGATGGCAAAGCCCCGCGCGCGCAGGCCCTTGTAGAAGGTTTCGAAATCGAAGTTTGGATCCTTCGGTTGCAGGATGGTCTGGATGATGGGGCCGCGCTCATTGTCATTGAGCAGGGGAACAAGGCCCATGGCCTTGAGGGCATCAAGCAAGGCTGCAGCATTGCGCTGGTAGCGTGCAAGCCGCGCCGGGGGACCGCCTTCCTCTTCAAGTTCGCGCATGGCCTGGCGGAAGGCGACGAGCGAATGAGTGGGTGGCGTGAAGCGGAACTGGCCGTTGGTTTCGAGGCCTTTCCACTGGTCATAGAGATCGAGCACGATCGAGTGGCACTGTCCGCCGCAGGCTTCGAGCAGTGGGCGCTTCACGATGACATATGAGAAACCGGGAATGCCTTCGATGCATTTGTTGGAAGAGGACACCATGACATCGATGCTATCGCGCCGCATGTCGAGCGGAAGCGCGCCAAAGGACGACATGGCATCCACCATGAAAACGCGGCCACGGCTCTGCACCTCGTGGCCGATCTCTGTAATGGGGTTGATGATACCGGAGGTGGTTTCGCAGTGGATGATCCAGACGTGGCTGATGCTCCGGTCATTGTCGAGAGCGGCGGCCACTTCGGCAGGCGTGGGGCTTTGAGAATCACCTTTGTCAATTTTGATGACGGGACGGTCGATGCGCTCAAGGATTTGAACGGCGCGGTCGCCATAGGCGCCATTTGCCACGACAAGGGTTTTCTTGCGTTTGGCGGGACAGAAGGAACCGAGCGCCGCCTCGATGGCGAAGGTGCCCGAGCCTTGCATGATTACGCATTCATAGTTTTCATCGCAGTGGGAGAGGGTCTTCAGGCCGTTGCGGATATCCTTCACGAGGTTGCGGAACTCGATGTCGCGTGATCCCCAGTCGGCGAGGGCTGCCAGCTTGACGGTGCGCGAAGTCGTAAGGGGGCCTGGCGTCAGGAGATAAGGCATATCCTCCTGGCCTTCCGGCCCCTTGAAACTAGGCACTTGTGCATCATCTGCCGGCATGGCGTACCCTCCGCTGAAAGTCCTCATGCGCCGCCGCCTGTTGCCAGTCAAATCCAGTGTCGCGTGAAATCTGGTCCAATTTGTGCGCAGCACGGCTCGCCGCCAAAGCGCGCTTGAATGAAGCCAGACTTGCGGGAATAATGCCCTGCAGAGCGAGGAGGCCCTGATGACACTAGGTTATGGACTGATTGGACTGATCGTGGTGGTGATCGGCTACCTGATCTATGCCTACAATGCGCTGGTAAGCCAGAGAAACCTGGTGGCGGAGGGCTGGAGCGGCATTGATGTGCAGCTCAAGCGGCGTGCCGACCTGATTCCAAATCTTGTGGAAACTGTGAAGGGCTATGCTTCGCACGAGGACAAGCTGTTCCGCGACATTGCCGAACTCAGGGCCAAATCCATTGCGGGGGGAAGCGTTGCTGACCAATCCGCTGTGGGCCAAGCCATGACGGCGGCCTTGGGCCGTCTGTTTGCGATTGCAGAAGCCTATCCTGAACTCAAGGCGGATGCGAATTTCCGCGACCTGCAGGACAAGCTCGCGGGCGTTGAGGATGAAATCCAGATGTCGCGGCGCTATTACAACGGGGCGGTGCGCAGCTTCAATACGATGATCGAGAGTTTTCCGAGCAACTTCGTGGCGAATTTCTTCCGCTTCGTGAAGGCGGAGTTCTTTGATATTGGCGATGCGGCGCAACGCGAGACGCCGAAGGTGGATTTCAAGACACGCTGACACATGCGCTTCCTGTGGATTTTCCTAAGCGCAGCCCTGCTGCTTCTCGTGGCGGTTCCCGCCACGGCGCAGGAGGTGATCCGCAATTTCGTCAGCGACGTTGCCATCGCGCCCGATGGCGAACTGACTGTACGGGAAACCATTACGGTCAACGCCGAAGGCAATCAAATCAGGCGCGGCATCCTGCGGGATTTCCCGACGATCTACACCAGGCCCGATGGCACACGGGTGCGAGTGGGTTTCGAAGTTCTCAAGGTCATGCGCGATGGGCGAGACGAACCATATGCCATCGAAAGCATGTCGAACGGCAAGCGCATCCGCATCGGCGACAAGGATGTGTTCCTGGAATTGGGGGAACACACCTATGACATCTTCTACAACACTGACCGGCAGATCGGTTTTTTTGACAACTATGACGAGCTCTATTGGAACGCTACGGGCAATGGCTGGTCATTCCCGATCCTCAATGCCACGGCGATTATCCGATTGCCTGCGGGCGCGGAGATCAAGCAGCATTCAGTCTACACCGGCGCTTTTGGAGACAACGGCAGCGATGCGGAAGTGATGCAGGCAAGCGGAGACATCTTCGCGGCACGCTCCACCCGCGCTCTCGGTGAAGGCGAAGGGCTGACGGTTGCTGTGGCCTGGCAAAAGGGCATCGTCGTCCCACCGACCGCAGGCGAACTGCGAACGAGCTGGATCCTGGACAATCTCGGTTTTTTCGGATTGATCGCAACCCTGCTGTTTGTGCCTTTCTACTACCTCTATGCCTGGTTCAAAGTTGGCCGTGATCCACCTGAGGGTAACATATTCCCGCTGTTCAAGCCGCCTGAGGGGCTGGGGCCTGCTGGTGTCCGGTATGTGCGGGAGCAGGGGTTCGACGACAAGGCGTTCGCCGCTGCTGTCGTTGGCCTGGCGGTGAAGGGCCGCGCCACCGTCAGCGAGAATGGCGGGACATTCAGCATCGAAAAAATCCGGACAGCGGGCAAGGAACAACTCACGCGGAGCGAGTCGGCCCTGTTTTCAGGTCTGCCGAGCAACACGCTCGTCCTGAAGCAGACAAATCACAGTGCGGTCGAAGTAGCGCGTTCGTCACTAAAAAGTGCGCTCAACGACGAGTATGACGGCGTGATGTTTCTCCGCAATATCGGATGGTTTGCAGTGGGCTTTGCGATCTCGCTGGTGGGGCTGGTGATCTCAGGGTTCCTGATGCCGGAGGGCGAGGGAGCGATCGTACTTTTCACCACACTGTTCTCGTCCGTGTGGTGGGGCGTCATTCTTGTGGTCGGCTATGCTACGGTTAAAGGGGTTATCAGTTCCGCGAGCATCTGGACGCGCATCCGCTCGCTCATGGGCCTTGTGTTCCTCATTCCCTTTGTCGGGGCTGGCATTGCCGTGCCGGTGCTGACATGGTTTGCCGAAGGCATGTCGCCGGCGATGAAGTGGTTCATTGCGGGTTGCATTGCTTTGGCCGGATTCAACTTCATGTTCTTTTGGCTGCTGCGCGCGCCGACGCCTTCTGGCCGCAAGGTGCTGGACCAGATTGAGGGCTTCCGCATGTACATGACGACGGCAGAGGAGGAGCGTCTCAAGGTGCTCAACCCACCGGAAAAGACGCCAGAACTCTTCGAGCGCTATCTGCCTTATGCTATGGCGCTGGATTGCGAAAATGAATGGAGCGACAAGTTCACGGCGATCCTCGCGGCCGCCGCTGCGGCGGGTGCAGCTACGAGCGCGGGCAACTGGTACCACGGCTCCAACAGTTTCGGTTCGCGCGATTTCACCGACAGCATCGGCTCGAACCTCGCCAGTTCCATCTCATCGGCCGCAACACCGCCCGGAAGTTCATCCGGTTCTAGCGGCGGCGGGTTTTCCGGTGGCGGCGGTGGTGGCGGCGGCGGCTCCGGCTGGTAGCGCGCGGGCATGACCCGGTTCGCCATATTGCTTGGCGGCGATGTAACGCCGACAGAGCGCCTCAAACAGCAGGTCAGGGGCGCGCGCTGCATTGCAGCTGATAGCGGCATGGCCCATGCTACAGTGCTGCAACTGGCGCCGGAATTGTGGGTCGGCGATTTTGATTCTGCCGGCACGGAACTTGAGGCGGCGTTCCAGCATGTTCCGCGTGTTGTTCATCCGGCGGACAAAAATGCGACGGATGGCGAGCTTGCGGTTGAAGAAGCGCTGAAGCGCGGCGCTACGGCGCTCATTCTTGTCGGTGGCTTTGGTGGGCAGTTTGATCACATGCTGGCGCACGGCACGATGATGTTGTCCCTGGCGGAACGGGGTCTCAACGTTTTCACTTCCAGCGGGCATGAAGAAGCCTATCCGTTGCTTGGTGCTTTGAGTTTGAGCGGGCTGGCACACGGCACGCGGCTCAGCGTTATCGGCGTAACAGCGCTGGAAGACCTCAGCATCAGCGGTGTGCGCTGGCCTCTCAAGGACCGTGAAGTACTATTCGGCTCGAGCCTTACCATGTCCAATGCTGCCGAAGGTGATGTTGAACTGAAGCTGCGTGGCGGCAAGGCGCTTGTCCTGGTCTATCCCTGATGGTGCGGGTCACAATTGAGAAGATGGGCCAGAACGGCGATGGAGTGGCATCGGTTGATGGCCGCCATTTGCATTTTCCGAAAGTGCTGCCTTCAGAAGTCGTTGAAATTGAAGATGGTAAAGTCACAAGAGTTGTATCCGCGTCGCCAGATCGCATTGAACCATTCTGTCCCAAGTTCGAGAATTGCGGTGGCTGCGCACTGCAGCATTGGCGCGAGGAACCCTACGCCCCATGGAAGCGGTCACTGTTGGAAAGGGCTTTGGAGGCCAGGGGCCTGCATCCGGCCATCGAAGCATTGATCGATGCCCATGGTGAGGGCCGCCGCCGTGTATCTTTGCACGTGCGGCAACAAGCCGGGCAATGGGTATCCGGCTTCATGGAGCAGAAGAGCCACAAGCTTTGTGCGCTGGAAACCTGCCCCGTGCTTGTGCCTGCGCTACGTGATGCACCACTCATTGCGGCTAGCTTCGGTCCCATGCTTGGTAATTGTGATGTGGCGATCACCTTGGCCAGTAATGGCCTTGATGTTGCCGTGAAAGCAGAGCGCAATGCCGTTCCGCGCCGAATAGAGCCACTCAAAGAGCTATTCATCCGCTGGAAGCTGCTGCGACTTGCCATCAACGGGAACGAACTGATGGCGGTGGGCCAGCCTTTCGTGACTATGGGGAAGGCGCGTGTTCATCTGCCCGTTCAATCTTTCCTTCAGGCAACGCAGAAAGGCGAAGAGATTTTGGCGCGGCTGGTGAGCGAGGGCCTTGGCAAGCGCAAAAAACTGGCCGACCTCTTCTGCGGCGTTGGTCCGTTCGCATTGCGCCTGGCGGAGACCGTCGCTGTTCACGGTTTTGACTCCGACAGGAACGCTATCGCGCAGCTCAACAATGCAGTGCGACACACCCAGGGGATCAAACCCATTTCTGCGAAGGTGCGTGACCTCTATCGCGCGCCATTGGTTGTGCAGGAACTTAGCGAGTTTGACGGCCTTGTCATCGATCCGCCGCGGGCGGGAGCAGAGGCGCAG
>JAIBJH010000022.1 GCA_020029455.1 Hyphomicrobiales bacterium | reverse complement strand
TCATCCGGCGAAGTGCGTGACTTCCGAAAAATTATTGCGAGCTTGAAGGACGCTGGCGCTCTCTCCGTGATGGCGACCGACCTGCTGGCGCTTGCTTTGCTCACGCCCCCTGGTGAACTTGGCGCCGACATTGCCATTGGTTCGGCTCAGCGTTTTGGCGTGCCCATGGGCTATGGCGGGCCGCACGCCGCCTTCTTTGCCACGCGCGATGAACACAAGCGCGTCATGCCGGGCCGCCTCATCGGCGTGTCAGTGGATGCGCAGGGAAATCGTGCGCTCCGCATGGCCCTGCAGACCCGCGAACAGCATATCCGCCGCGAAAAGGCGACGAGCAACATCTGCACCGCGCAGGTGCTGCTGGCCATCACCGCCTCCATGTTCGCCGTCTACAATGGCCCCAAGGGCATCCGCAAAACCGCGGCCCGCACCCATCGCCTGATGCAGATTTTCGTGAAGGCGGTGAGCGGCATGGGCTACACCGTCGCCACCAAATCCTATTTCGACACGGTGACGCTGCTCATTCCGGGCCGCGCCCACGCTATCTGGGCCAAGGCCAAGGAAAAGCGCATCAACCTGCGCTTCGTCGATGCTGATCATGTGGGCATTTCCTTCGATCAATCGACGCGAAGGCTGGAGTTGAAGAAGCTCCTGTCGGTCTTTCACTCAGGCGCAGAAACAAGCATCGATATTGACGCGGTGGACAAGACCGTCAGCGATGCCATTCCAAAGGATCTGCAACGCCAGTCAAGCTATCTCACCCATCCGGTCTTCGAGTTCTATCATTCCGAAACGGAAATGCTGCGCTATCTGCGTCATCTCCAGGCCAAGGACCTTGCGCTGGACCAGGCCATGATCCCGCTGGGCTCCTGCACCATGAAGCTCAATGCCACCAGTGAGATGATCCCCGTCACCTGGCGGCAATTCTCGCTCATGCATCCCTTTGCACCGCTGGAACAGACGCAAGGCTATCAGCAACTGTTCGAGGAGTTGGAAGAGATGCTGGCGGAGATCACCGGCTTTGATGCCGTCTCGCTGCAACCCAATGCCGGATCGCAGGGTGAATATGCCGGGTTGATGGCAATCCGTGGCTATCACGAGTCGCGCAGCGACCATCACCGCAACATCTGCCTCATTCCGGTATCGGCTCACGGCACCAATCCTGCCTCCGCCGTGATGGCGGGCATGAATGTCGTCGTCGTCGGCTGCGATGCCAATGGCAATGTCGATGTGGCGGACCTCAAGTTCAAGGCAGAGCTGCACGCCAAGAATCTTGCGGCGCTGATGATCACCTATCCCTCGACTCATGGCGTGTTCGAGGAAGCGATCATCGATATCTGTTCAATCGTCCACGCAAACGGCGGGCAGGTCTATCTCGATGGCGCCAATCTTAATGCGCAAGTGGGCCTCATGCGCCCTGCCGAACTCGGCGCCGATGTCTGCCACATGAATCTGCACAAGACCTTCTGCATTCCTCACGGCGGCGGCGGCCCCGGCATGGGACCGATCGGCGTCAAGGCCCATCTCGCGCCTTTCCTTCCCGGCCATGCAGTGGTGAACGGCGTCAACCCCGCCGCGGGCCGCGAAGGCCACACGGGCGCGGTATCAGCTGCGCCGTGGGGCTCCGCTTCCATCCTTCCGATCTCATGGATGTACATCGCCATGATGGGCGGCGAAGGCCCGCGCAAGGCGACGATCGTGGCGATCCTCAATGCCAACTATATCGCCCACCGCCTCAAGCCCCATTTCCCGGTGCTCTATTCAGGCCCCGGCGGTTTCGTGGCGCACGAGTGCATCATCGACCTGCGCTGGCTCAAGGAGCGCACTGGCCTCACCGTTGAAGACGTTGCCAAGCGCCTGGTGGACTATGGCTTCCATGCGCCCACCATGTCCTTCCCGGTGGTCGATACGCTGATGATCGAGCCCACCGAAAGCGAAGGAAAGCGCGAGCTTGACCGCTTCTGCGATGCCATGATCGCCATCCGAGCCGAGATTGCGGCAGTAGAGGATGGCAGGCTGGACAAGCAGGACAACCCGCTGAAGAACGCGCCCCACACCCACAAGCTGCTCTTCGGCGACTGGAAGCACGGATACTCCAAGGAACAGGCCTATTTCCCGCTTGCCCGCCAATACGCCAACGACAAGTACTGGCCGCCTGTGGCCCGCGTCGACAATGTCTTCGGCGACCGCAACCTCGTCTGCTCCTGCCCACCCATGGAAAACTACATGGAGGCGGCTGAGTAGTTTCTAGAGGGCGCCGTGGCGCAGCATCTGGTGCGCCTCGTAGGACATGATGGCGAGGAATCCGGTCAGGCCCAGATACATCAGCATGTACTCATAGCGCGTGGCATCAGGCACATCGCGATAAAGAGCTGCATCTGGTGAATTGGGATCATATCTCCATGCCGCCAAGACACTGGGAAGCGCCAGGATGCCGATCAAGAACAGCATGGGGCTTGGCCTGTAGAAAAAGAGAGCCACCAGCAGAGGAACGCCGAGGAGCCAGATGCGCGGCGACAAAACTTGTGTGATCCGTCCGCCATCCAAAGGCGAGATGGGAATCATGTTGAACAGGTTCAGCATGAAGCCGGCGTAGGCCAGGGCCATCCAGAAATCATCGCCGCTGCTGTTGCCATGGTAAAAACAGGCGAAGGCCGCGAGCGTGCCGATGAAGGGCCCGGCGAAGGCCACATAGGCCTCCGTTTCGGCGTTGTGCGGGTGTTCGCGAAGATTGATCCAAGCGCCCACGAAGGGAATGAAGGCCGGTAGCGAAACATCAAGCCCTCGCTGCTTTGCCGCGCCGTAGTGGCCAAGTTCGTGGATGGCGAGAAGGGCTACGAAGCCGATGGCGAAAGGCGCGCCGTAGATCTGGGCATAAACCCAGATCGTCAGCAGCATTGAGCCAATGGAAAGAAAGAGCTTGCCGAATTTGGCTCCGGAAAAGAGCAGGAAGATCAGTTTTGTCATTCTGGGGCCTAGCTACGGCGGAAAAACTTCAAGAGTCCACCACCGGCCACGGCGAGCCCCACCAGGATGATCTTGGCAAACTTGGCAAAGAACACGCCGATTACCGCAAGCAGGCCCAGTTTCTTGGCGGCAACGCCTGCAACCAGGGCGGCGAGGCCATACTCCGCCACGTGATCCGTATCGGCATTGAAATCCTCATAGCGCTTACCCGGCATATAATCGACGGCCCTCACCACATTGAGTGCGGCGGCTTTGTCCTGGCTGATGGTCTTGTCAGAGGTCATCATGTTGATCTCAAAATATCCGTCCCGGCCCAGCGCATAGGTGTTGAAGTTGATGGTGGATGGCGAATCTGGAACAGCTCCGCGGTCAACTGCCTTGAGCGACCAGACAAGCTGGTGCTTCGTTGCATCATAGTTTGGCGATTGCACCCAGCCCACAATATCGAGTGCTGGGATTCCCATTTTCTCGCGCTCGGCGTTTTGAGCCTCCGTGCCGTCCTTGAGCGATTGCAGCAGGTCATCGGCATTCCAGGTTTTGGCGTCATCATCCTTCACATAGCCTTCGGCCGTATGGTCGATGGCGATGGTCCATGGCGCATTCGGGTCCTTGTCGAACACCAGGCCTACG
This sequence comes from Hyphomicrobiales bacterium, assembly GCA_020029455.1. Taxonomy (GTDB): domain Bacteria; phylum Pseudomonadota; class Alphaproteobacteria; order Rhizobiales; family Aestuariivirgaceae; genus Aestuariivirga. The sequence continues at coordinate 14,887 of JAIBJH010000022.1, read as the reverse complement.
AAGCCAGGCCCGGTGTTGTTTCCCCACATGTGCATCAGCTCTGCCGATTCTTTCTGTGGCACGAACACATAGTCCGCCGGAAGATGCAGCACGGCCTGGTCTTTCAGTTTAACGTCCGATGGACCGTTGATCGAGGCGGCACTGGCCGCGTCCCAGGTGGCCTTTTTCTGCACCTCGCTCATGGGCGCGGTTTGGCCATAAGCGTGACCAGCAATGATGAGGGCAAGAAATGCTACGCAGATGGCTTGCAGCGGATGTGGCATGGGTCCCTCCCGTGATTCTCGGGTGAATCTGCCAAGGCTGGCGCGCAAGTGCAAGTTCGGGTTGTAGAATTGGTCTTAACTTCGTTACGGAAAAGCAGACAAAGCAAAACCCGGCTTCTCAGCCGGGTTTTCAATTTCTGTGGTGACTGCTGATTACTGCAGCCGTGACTTCACCGCGGAGATCGACTCCGCAACCAGCTTCTCGCCGGTCTTGCCCGAAGCCGCATCCTTGAGGAGGGCGGCGGCGGCGGACATTGCGAGATCGGCGGCAGCAGCGCGCACATCCTTGATGGCGGCAGTTTCCGCCATTGCGATCTTCTGCTCGGCCTGGGCCTTGCGGCGGGCCAGCGCATCCTTGAGCTTCTTTGCAGACTCTTCTGCGTATGCCTCGGCTTCGGCCTTGGCAGCGGCAATGATATCCATCGCTTCCGCCTCGGCGTCGCTGCGCTTCTTCTTGTATTCGGAAAGAAGCACCTCGGCCTCCTGGCGCAGGCGCTTGGCCTCGTCCAGTTCCTTGGAGATCTTGGCAGCCCGCTCATCCAGCATCTTGGCCACAAGGGCAGGCACCTTCAGGTAAACAAGAAGGGCGATGAAGAGGATGAAGGAGACCAGAACCCAGTTTTCTGCGTGGCGGAAAAATTCCATGAGGAGCTCCTTACTTCGCAGCCTTGGCGACAGCGGCAGAAGCCGCAGTCTTGGTGACCGAAGCGCCCGAAAGCTCGGCGACGATATTCGCGGCAAGCTCGCTTGCAATCTCTGCGACATTGCCAAGCGCTTTGGCCTTGGCGGCCTGGATCGCCTTGTCGGCGGCAGAAGCATTGGCCGAGAGTTCCGCATCAAGCTTGTGGCGCGCTTGATCCGCCTCGGCGCTGATCTTGTTCCGAGCCTCGAGCACATGGGCGGAAGCCTTGCCCCGCGCATCGGCGAGCGAGGCCTCATAGGCTTTCAGCGCCGCTTCAGATTCTGATTTCGCCGAAACGGCTGCGGCAAGATCGCCGTCGATCTTGTTCTTGCGCGCCTCGATCGCCCCGCCCGTCTTGGGGATGATAATCCGCGAGACGACGTAGTAGAGGGCAAAGAAACTCACCGCCAGCCAGAACAGCTGCGGCGGCCACATGGAAATATCAAGTTGCGGCATGAACCGCCCCTCCGGATTGGGGCCGGAACGATCTCCGGCCCAGTCTCAACAAATCTCAGCCGAACAGGATGAGCATGGCGACGGCAAAGCCGATGAGGCCCGTCGCTTCGGCGAATGCGAAGCCCAGGAACAGCGTGCCGCGTTGGCCGGCTGCCGCGCTCGGGTTGCGGAGCGCGCCTGCCAGGTAGTTGCCGAAGATGTGGCCGATGCCGATGCCGGCGCCGCCCAGTGCCACCGCCGCAATGCCTGCGCCGATCATCTTTGCTGCTTCAAGTTCCATTTTTTTCTCCTGTGAACTGAATGGGTGGGGTTAGTGATTAGTGGTCAACATGCATGGCATCGCTGAGATACATGCAGGTGAGAAGGGCAAAGACATAGGCCTGCAGCGCCGCCACCAGAAGCTCAAGTCCGGTGAGGCCCACCATGGCAATGAGCGGTACGAAGCCGAAATATCCGAGCATGATGACGAAGCCCGCCATCACCTTGAGCATCATGTGGCCCGCCATCATGTTGGCGAAGAGCCGGATCGAAAGCGACAGCGGGCGGATGAAGTAAGAGACGATCTCGATCAGCACCACGAGCGGCAGGAGAAGCACCGGCACGCCCGACGGCACGAAGAGTTTGAGATAGCCGAAACCATTGCGGATGAAGCCGATGACGGTGGCGCCAATGAACACAACCAGCGCCAGGGCCAGCGTGACAATAATGTGGCTCGTCACCGTGAAGGAATAGGGAATGAGGCCGATGACATTGGCGAAAAGGATGAAGAGGAAGAGCGTCAGCACGAAGGGGAAATAGGTCCGCGCATTCTCATGCAAAATCTCATGCGTCATGTTGTCGACGACTTCATAGAGACTTTCGGCGATGGACTGCAGCCGCGTCGGCACCAGATTCTTCGGCGCCAGCACAAAGAGCAGGGTGGCCAGGACCACCGCGATCACCGCCCAGAGTGCCGAGTTGGTGAAAGAGAGGGCGCCAAGGTCAATGTATTTTGTAATAACGAACTGGTGGATGGGGTCGATGATTTTCTCGCCATGGCCGGCGGCGGCTTCGGCGGCATTCTCTGCGGTTGCGGCTGCTGTATCAGTTGTCGACACGTTCAGTCCTCGTCGTCATCATCTTTTAGGTCTTTGGCCGGCTCGTCGCTGGCCTTTCCCAGAATTGCATCGGCCTGCTTGGATTGTGACAAACGCATCACATTCCAAACTCCTGCTGCCTGGCCGAGCGGCATCAGGATAATCATGATCCAGGGCGTGGTGCCGAAATACCGGTCGAGATAGTAGCCAGCAATCGTAGACACACCGAGTGCGACAAGGATTTCCGTAATGGCCCGCAGGGCAAAGCCCGCCGCCATTGTATCCGTGGGGTCTGGCCCCGCCTTGTCATTCCGCTGTTGAATCTCGTCCAGCCGCTGCTTCAGGTCTTCGAGCCGCTCATCCTCAGGCGCTTTGCCTTTCTTATTCATGAGGGCTTTATCCATGGCCAACGGAGGGCTGAAATCCGCTCCCCGAAACGGCGCTCTTCATAGTGACGGGGCAGAAACGTGTCAAGAAACGGATTCCCAAGCTAACAGATTGAAAGATCAACGGGAATCACGAGCTTTCTGCACTGCGGCACTGAGTCCTTGGCAATTCACTCTCGCGCTTCCCGGCATGACGTAACTGTCATGCCGAAAAGGAATCGCGCCAAGTCAATTGCTTGGAGCAAATCCTTATCGCGAAAGTCTTCAACTTTCGCGGGATTTGCTGAGGAGCCCGCGAGTCCGGAGTGCCGTGCGCAGGCCTTCAGGCGAGGTGAAATGATGGCCCTTCATGCCCACTGCCTCAGCGCCCTTCACATTCTTCAGGCTGTCGTCGATGAAAATGGAGTGGCCAAGGTCAATGCCGTTGCGCCGCGCCAGAAGCTGGAAAATGGCAGGCTCCGGCTTCAGCAGATTCTCGTCGCCGGAGACCACGATATCCCTGAACAGCGACAGGAAAGGGAAACGTTCCCGCGTCTCCCAGAATGTCTCGCCATTCCAGTTGGTGATGGCATAGAGCGGTGTGCCTCGCCCGTGAAGTTCTTCAAGAATGCCGACACTTTCTGCAATTGCCCCCGGCACCATTTCCATCCAGCGCGAGCGGTAGAGCCGGATTTCGTATTCCCATGTGGGGTGCCGCGCGATTGCTTCGCCGATGGCATCATCCCATGAGCGGCCCTTGTCCTGTTCCAGATTCCAGGCAGGCGAGCACACCTCGGCCAGAAACCATTCCATCTTCGCCTCATCGGCGAACACATTGCGATAAAGATGGCGTGGGTCCCATTCAATGAGAACCATGCCGAGATCAAAAACAACGTTCATGCGGCACACACAGGTGATGGAAGCAGCGGCTCATACATCATGATGGCGTGATTCTCGGAGACGAACTCCTGGCCAAGCGCAGCGCTGGTCTGCGCGTCCATACGCCTGCGCCAGATTTCATTGTGGCGTGAATAGCCGCCCCAAAATTCCTGCCGGATGGCATGGTCCTTCTCGAACACTTCATAGCGATGAGTTTGCGGCACACCGGCGCGCCATTGCCCGTAAAGCCACTCTTCCTTGAGCGTCAGGCGCAGCTGAAAGCGCTGCTGCGTCGGATTGCGTATTTGCAGATCGATGTAGTTGTAGGCGCAAGTAGCGCCCGAAGCGAAAGGCTGGGTGCGCCCCGCATCAGGAAACACGTCAAAGCCGTGCCGCCAGCGCTCGGTGATTTCGAGGTCAGTGTGGATCGCCATCCAATAGATGAGATTGGTCATCTGGCAGAGCCCGCCGCCCACATCCTGCTGGATGGTGCCATTGCGCAAGACAAACCCCATCTTGAAGCCGCGCGCCATTGTTGGTTTTCCCACCATGCGCCAGAAGGAAAAAATTTCGCCGGGCGCGAGGATTACGCCATCGATACAGGCCGCCGCGATGCTGAGGCTTTCCATCTTGTTGCGCTGCAGCTGCATATCAACGCCCGAAAGTTCGCGCAGCATCGGCGTGCCATGCTTGGCATGAAGATGCGGCAGGCTCTCCGCTTGCCGCGCCGTTGCATAGTTGCGTCCCGGCAGATGCCATTCAATCCGCCGCTTGGCGCGGTAAAACGCTTTGCCAAGGGCAAGGCGAAGAGGGGAGCGGAGGATGGGTTGGGGGATAGCAGCAGACATGGAGGCCGAGAGGTTGCTGGAATTGGTGATATCTTTCAACCGTCATCCCGTGCAAGCCACGCAAAACTACCCTTTTCCTTTGGAGAAGGCGGCATTCGCGCAGCGAATGCCGGATGAGGTACCTCACCCGCCTCGCGCACTGCGCTCGGCACCCTCTCCGGAGAGGGGTGCAAAGCGGGCGAGGAGAGCTACCCCACCTCCGCCAGTTCCGCCGCCTCTTCGAGGTTGACGGAAACAAGTTGCGAGACGCCGCGCTCCATCATGGTGACGCCGAACAGGCGGTTCATGCGCGCCATGGTGAGCGGGTGGTGGGTGATGATGAGGAAGCGTGTGTCGGTGCGCTCCAGCATTGCATAGAGCAGGTTGCAGAAGCGCTCCACATTGTGGTCATCGAGCGGCGCATCGACTTCGTCCAAGACGCAGATGGGCGAGGGATTGGTGAGGAACACAGCGAAGATCAGCGCCAGTGCCGTCAATGTCTGCTCGCCGCCGGAAAGCAGTGACAAGGTGGTGGGCTTCTTGCCGGGCGGCTTGGCCATGATTTCAAGCCCAGCCTCCAACGGATCATCGGATTCGATCAATTGCAGCTCCGCCTCACCGCCGCCGAACAGCGTGGTGAAGAGTTCAGTGAACTTGGCGTTCACCGTGCCGAAACTGTCGAGCAGCCGCTGCCGTCCCTCCCTGTTGAGGGTGCCGATGGCGCCACGCAATTTGGCGATGGCCTGCGTCAACTCATCCTTTTCCGTCCTCATGCCGTTGAGCTGATTGCCCACGGCCTCTGCCTCTTCATCGGCGCGCAGATTGACCGCGCCCAGCCGCTCCCTGTCTTCGCGCAGCGACACAAGCTTGCGCTCAATCTCTTCGGTTGGCGGCAGCGCTTCGGCTTCAACACCGGCAAGTCCCAGCACTTCATCGGGCTGGCAATGCATGGTTTCAGAAATGCGCTGCGTGCACTGGTCTTGGGCATGGCGCGAGGATTCAAGCCGCGTTCCGGCGCGGGCATGTTCCTCGCGTGAATCAGCGGCAAGCTCCTGCGCTTCGCGCAGCGCATGGTCCGCCGCGCGAACATTGTTCTCGGCCTCCTGTAAGGCATCGGCGGCGGCTTTCCTGTCGCGCTCGGCTTCCGAAAGCATGTTCATCAGCTTGAGACGGCGGTCTGCCAATTGCTGTGGCGCTTGCGCCAATTCGGACAAGGCAGCTTCCGCCTCATTGGCGCGCTGGCGCAAAAGCTCTGATTGCTCACGCGCCTTGGTAGCGCGCCGTTTCCACTGCTCGGTCTCGGTGGCAATCGCAGCGAGTCTGTCGGCGCGCAGCTTGGCTTCCCGCTCCAAACTGTCATGGCGGGCCCGCGCCTCGCCATAGGCGGAGCGCTCATGGAACAGGGAATCGCGTAGAGTGTCGCTTTCGCCCTGCAATCCTTCCAGCGCCGGCAGCGCGGCAAATTCTGCCTCCAGCCCTGAGAGCAATTGGCGCGCCTCTTCCTGCTGCGCTGAAATACGCCGCTGCGCTTCTTCAAGGGCACTGCTCTGCGCTGTCTGCTCGGAAAGTTTGCGTTGGTGGTCCTGCACGGCGCGGCGCGCCACATCGAGGGCGGATGTCGCCGCCCGCCAGGCTTCACGCTTTTCGCGTTCGGTCCTTGCGCCGCTCTCAACCGCCGTCTTGGCCTGCTCATAATCCGCCTTCGCGGTCTCCGCAGCGGCAAGAATGCCTGAAAGCTCCGCTTCAAGCGAAGCGAGGCGATTGCGTTCGGAAAGGCGCTTGGCCGAGGCGCTCGGCGCATCCCCCGCCGCCACAAAACCATCCCAGCGCCAGATATCGCCCTCACGGCTGACGAGCTTCTGGCCAGGTCTCAATTGCGGTTGCAGGGAGGCACCCACGGCTTTCGAAACCACGCCGACATGCGAAAGCCTGCGTGAAAGCACTGCTGGCCCTTCGACATAGAGTGAGAGCGGCGTTGCATCGCCTGGAAGGGTCGCCGGCGCACCGAGCGGCGGCAGGCCGCGCCAGTGCAACGGTGCGCCTTCATCGGACGAGGCTTCAAGATCATCACCAAGCGCTGCGGCAAGCGCCGTCTCATAGCCGGGCCTGACCCGCAGCGCATCAACCACCGTCGGCCAGAGGTCGCCGCCCGAGCCCTTCAGCAAAGCCGTCAGTGTACGGATTTCCGTCTGAATTTGCTCAGCCTTGCGGCGCGCCTCGTCACGGGCCTGGCGCTTGTCGGTCTCCATTTGCCGCGCCACGCGCAAGGTCACTTCCGCGTGGTTCGAATCCTGTTCGCTCGTCTCTGCCACCTTCTGGGCTTGTTCAGCAGAAGCAGCAAGCGTTGCACCATCGCCGGCATCACCGAGAAGCGAGGTGAGTGCAGTCCGTTTCGTCTGAAGAGATTGCTGTTCCTGTTCCAGCCGCGAGGCGCGGGTTCGCGCTTCACTTACACTCCGCTCCATGGCGTGCCGTGCAGCTGAAAGCTCGGACAACTTGCGGCCTGCCTCATCGGCCATGTCCTGGGCACGCGAAAGCGCATCCGCCGCCTGCTGCAAGGCTGCCGCTGCTGTGGTGCGTGCATCCTGGCCTTCGCCAGCCGAGGCATTGAGGGAAATCTCTTCCTCCGCAAGGCGCGCAATCACGCCGTCGGTGTCGGCAAGAAGGCCTTCCTCGCGGGTAAGGTCGGCATCGGCTTGGGTCTTCCGGCCTTTCAGTTCAGCAATGCGGCCTTCGATGCGCTTTCCCTCTTCGTCAAGGGAGGCCCGCTCAAGGGTGAGTCGCTGCAGAACGGCGGCGCGCACTGTTTCCTGCTCGCGCAGGCCCGGCAGCTTTTCGCTCAGCTCATCGCGATGGCGAAGCTTCTCTGAAGCGGCGCGCGTGTGTTCGCCGAGAAGCTGTGTTGCCTCATCAAGCGCCGTCGCATCGCGGGAGGCCGCAGCTTCCGCATCACGCCAGGCCACGAACAGGCCCGCCGCTTCCAACTTCCGGATTTCCGCCGAAACCTGTTTGTATTTCTGCGCCTGCCGCGCCTGCCGCTTCAGGCTGTTGAGCTGGCTTTCGAGCTGCGCCATCACATCATCGATGCGCGCAAGGTTCTGTTCGGCCGCCTTGAGTTTCAATTCCGCTTCGTGGCGGCGCGTGTGAAGCCCGGTGATGCCCGCCGCCTCTTCCAGAATGAGGCGCCGCGCCTGCGGCTTGGCATTGATGATCTCGGCGATCTGCCCCTGCCGCACCAAGGAAGGTGAACGCGATCCCGTGGAGGCGTCGGCAAAGAGAAGCTGCACGTCCTTGGCGCGCAGTTCCTTGCCATTGAGCTTGTAGCTCGAGCCTTCATCGCGCACGATGGTACGGCTGATCTCCAGAACTTCATTGTCATTGAATTGGGAAGGCGCCGTGCGGTCATCATTGCCGAGCGTCACCATGACTTCCGCCAGGTTGCGCGATGGCCGCTGCGTGGTGCCGGAAAAGATCACGTCTTCCATGCCGGCCGCGCGCATGGACTTGTAGGAGCTTTCGCCCATGACCCAGCGCAAGGCTTCCAGCAGGTTCGACTTGCCGCAGCCATTGGGGCCGACAATGCCCGTCAACCCCGGTTCGATCAGAAGTTCCGTCGGCTCCACAAAGGACTTGAAGCCCGTGAGCCTCAGCCGTGTGAATTTCATGCTGTCCCCATGCCCTCGCCGCCGCCCTAGGCGGGCAGCAGCGAATCAATCTTGCTCTTGAACGCTTCTAGCGTGTTTTCGCCCTCATAGCGCTCGCCATTGATGAAGAAGGTGGGGATGCCTTGCACGCCAAATCCTTCCGCTTTCTGGCGCACCGCGAAGATGTTCTTGGCCACATCCTGGTTGTTGAGGCAGGCCATGAAAGTCTGTTCGGTGAAACCCGCCTGGATGGCAATGGCCCTGAGGCCCTCAAGGGGCTTGGCCACCCAGCTATCCTGCGTCTTGAAATAGATCTCAATGAGCGGGAAATACCTCTCCTTGGGTGCGCAGCGCGCCACCATGAAGGCCCCCATGGCCGCATCATTGTGCGGGAATTCCCGGAAGATCAGGCGCATCTTGCCGGTGTCGATATAATCTTTCGTGAGGGCGGGCAGCACATCATTGGCAAAGGCCGCGCAATGCGGGCAGCTCGCCGAAGCATACTCGATGATGGTGACGGGCGCTGTCTCCACGCCCAAGGCCATCTCGCCCATGGCTGGGGGCTCCATGAGCGCCTTCTGGTCAACGGGGCCGGCGCTTTGCGCAAGGGCCAGTGGGGCGGCGGCAGCGAGGCTGGCAATGCCAGCGCCGGCGGCAAGAAAAAGGCGGCGGTTCAGTGTGTTCATATCTGGGTCCTACTCAATGTGAGGGGTGAAAACCAAGGGGCTTATGTATCCTGTGGAGAACGGGCATGGACACCACCGCCAAGCCTCTGCAGGGCCGCCGCAAGTTCGGGTTCTTCAATGCCTCGTGGCGGTTCGGATAGCGCAGCAGGCGCGGGCCTTGCGGGCTGCGTTTCAGGCATTTCATGGCTTTGCTGGATCTTGACCGCCATGATGGCGCCGTAGCCCAGGAAGCGGTTGATGCGTTCGATGATGAGCGGCACAGATTGCTGCACCTCAAGTCCGCGCCCTGCCATGGCCTTGACGAAAAGGGTGCCGCCCTGCAGCTGGCCGCTGCCGGCGCTACGCGGCCAGCGGATGCGCTCGGGCCGGGCCACTGCGGCAATGGCCTCGCCAACGATCTCCGGCCAGCGCGCCAGCACATCGGCCTGTGCAAAGCCGTGGGACTTGAACGCCGCCTGCGTTAGGTTGCGGAAATGCTTGCCGAGGGTTTCCATCTGTGAAATGCCGTGGCCCTGATGTGGGCTGCAAGAATGGCAGAAGATGGGCAGGCCGCGCAAATGACGCCGGCGTTATCAGAGGCGCTACCGGGCAAATTGCTGGCTTGGTACGATGCTTATGGCCGTGACCTGCCATGGCGGATGAAGGGAAAAAAGCCTGATCCCTACAGCGTTTGGCTCTCGGAAATCATGCTGCAGCAGACAACCGTGGCCGCAGTCAGGGACTATTACAATAAGTTCATTTCGCAATGGCCCAATATCGAAACACTTGCCGCCGCGCCATTGGATGACGTGCTGAAAGCCTGGGCGGGGCTCGGCTACTATGCCCGGGCACGCAATCTCCATGCCTGCGCCAAGGCAGTTGTGGAACAGCACGGCGGTTCCCTTCCCCGATCCTTCGAAGAGCTTTTAAAGCTTCCTGGTATTGGCCCCTACACAGCAGGCGCCATCGCCGCCATTGCCTATGACGCTCCTCATCCCGCTGTCGATGGCAATGTGGAGCGCGTGCTCTCTCGCCTTCATGCCATTGAAACGCCGCTGCCGGATTCGAAACCTCTGATCCGTAAGATCGCGCAAGACCTTGTGCCGGAGAAGAGAGCAGGGGACTTCGCGCAAGCGCTGATGGATCTGGGAGCAACTATCTGCACACCCAAGTCACCTAACTGCCTGATTTGTCCGTGGACGGATCAATGCCGCGGCCGCATTTTTGGTGTCGCTGGAACATTGCCGAGGAAATCTGCGAAGAAGGCCATTCCCACAAGGAAGGGTTACGCCTTCTGGCTGACAAGAAACGACGGCTCCGTGCTGCTGCGCCGCCGCCCGGAGAAAGGTCTGCTCGGCGGCATGATGGAGGTGCCGGGTTCGGAATGGACCGAGAAATTGCCAGAAGGTGATGCACCACTCATAGCAAGCTGGCGCAAACTTCCGGGGAAAGTGGAGCACACCTTCACGCATTTTCATCTTGAGATCACGGTGCTTGCTGCAACTGTCGTCGATGCAAAACCACCGCCTTACTGCCGTTGGGTTGCTGTGCAAGATGTGGATGCTGAGGCTCTTCCATCCGTCATGCGCAAGGTGGTCGCGCACGCGAGAAAGATGGTTCCACTTCGTCATCCCGTGCAAGGGCGAAGCCCGCGACACGGGACGTACTGAACCGATTCAAGCTGCAAGCTGCCAAATAGATCCCGGCGTTCGCCGGGATGACAAGAAAATGGGATTACCGCCGCCCGCCCACTTCATCGATATGCTTGAGCAAATCCGCCGGGTCTTCATAGACGCGATAGGCGCCGGCCCGCTCCAGCTCTTCAACCCCATAGCCGCCCGATTGTAGCCCGATGCCGAGGCCGCCCGCGCGTTGTGCTGCAAGCATGTCCCACACCGCGTCACCCACGATGCAGGCGTATTTGATATCGGCGCCGAGTTTTTCCGCCGCGGCAATGAAGAGATCGGGATCGGGCTTGGCATAGCGCACCATGTCGCGCGTGATGACCACATGATGTGCGGGATTGATGCCCAGCATGGCGAGAATGGGAGCCGCCGTTTCCATACGCCCTGATGTTGCAATGGCCCAGGGAATGTCATTGTCGGATAGGTGGGCCAGTAATTCCTTTGCACCGGGAAGAGCCCGCGTGCCAGATGAAACGGCATTGTAATGGGCGGCATGTCCGGCGCGCAGTCGCACCCGTGTAGCTTCGTCAAGCTCCCGCCCCAGTTCCCGCGCCAGCGCCGCAGCGAACAGGCCACCCGACATGCCGATGCGGCGATGAACCCGCCATACCGAGACTTCGATGCCTTCATCGAGAAGCGCTTTATGCCAGGCCATGACATGGTCATAGACGCTGTCGACCAGCGTGCCGTCGAGATCAAAGAGGAAGGATGTTTGTGTGCGGGCTTTCATCGGGCCCGCTTAACAGTGCTGGCCCTCTCAGGCAACCTTCGCCATTTCGGCGCGCAATTGCTGGCGCAGAATATCGATGGGCACAAGATTTCCGCCACGCCGCACATGCCAGAAGGTCCAGCCATTGCAGGCTTCCGCGCCCTGGACATGCGCGCCGATCTTGTGGATCGAGCCTGAATTGTCCTTACAGGCGATGGAACCATCGGCGCGCACATTGGCGGCAATGCGCGTCGAAGGATCGAACAGCGTCTCGCCCGCCTTAACCAACCCGCGTTCGATCAGATTGCCGAAAGGAATACGCGGCTCCGCCCGCTTGCTTGTCGTCGTCTTCAGCGCCTCGTCGGGAAGTGGCGTCACTCCACTGATGCGTTCGCGCGCCGCATGGACATATCCCTCATCACGCTCGATGCCGATGAAGCGGCGCCCCAGTTGCTTGGCAACGGCACCCGTAGTCCCGGTTCCGAAGAATGGATCAAGCACCACATCGCCTGCATTGGTGGTGGCGAGCATCACGCGCTGCAGCAGCGCTTCTGGTTTCTGCGTGGGGTGCACTTTCTGTCCTTTTCCATCTTTCAATCGTTCGGCGCCCGTGCACAGTGGCAAAGTCCAGTCCGAACGCATTTGCAAATCGTCGTTGAAAATCTTCATCGCTTCATAGTGGAAGCAGTATTTTGATTTCTGCTCGCGCGAGGCCCAGATCAGCGTCTCATGGGCATTGGTGAAGCGCCGCCCGCGGAAATTGGGCATGGGGTTCACTTTGCGCCAGACGACATCATTCAAAACCCAATAGCCCAGATCTTGGATGATGGTGCCGACGCGGAAGATGTTGTGATAGCTGCCGATCACCCAGATGGCGCCATTGGGCTTCAGGATGCGGCGGCACTCGGCAAGCCATGCGCGCGTGAAGGAATCATAGCTCGCAAAGTCGGAGAACTTGTCCCATTCATCGTCAACCGCATCGACGCGGCTCTGGTCGGGCCGTGTGAGATCGCCGTTGAGCTGCAAATTATAGGGCGGATCGGCAAAGACGAGATCAACCGAAGCGGAAGGGATCTTTTTCAACTCCATCAGGCAATCGCCGACCAGAATGCGATCGATGAGCGGACGCACATCCTGTTGTACTGTTTGATCGACGAAGCCCATGCCCAAACCCGAAACACAAATCACTTGTTGCGTATGGGTTATGAATCTTCACGGACTCAGCGTGAATCGCTTTCGCCTCTTATGGTTAATTGGCCGTCTTTCTAGGCCATGCCGGACTTGCGCAATCCATCGATGTAGAGGTCAAGCAGCGGCTGTTGCATGAAACGAAGGCTGTCACGCAGGCTCGCAAGTGACATGGGCGGTCGCTCGAAGACGAATTGCGCCAGCGCAGCGCGCGCCCCCTCAATGTCGCCGGCCTGGGCGAGGAACGCTGCAAGATCGCGATAGGGCCAAGTCATGCCGGGCCGCTCATCAAGCACCATCTGTGGATAGCGGCAGGCTTCCTGGAAACGCCCCGCCGTGAAATGCGCAAGCCCCATGCCGATCCGCATGTTGAAGGCGAAAGGATCAAGAGGCGACAGGCGCTGCGCCTTGGTGAAGGAGGAAAGCGCCTCATCCGGCCGGTTGGTATAGACGAGCCCGAAGCCGCGCCGTGTCCACGCCCAGGAATGATTGGGATCGATGGCAAGTGCCCGCTCGACAAAAGGAAGTGCCCGCGCCGCATTGCCTTCCAAGAGCATGACGGCCGTTGCAAGCGCGGTAAGTCCCGTGGCGTCTTCGCCGAGATGGCGCGCCGCCTTCTCGATCAGGCGCATGCCCGCCGCGCGCTCGCGCTCCACGTCATCGGTCCAGTTGTAGACGATCTGCTGCGCATGGGACCAGGCGCACAGAGCCGCCGCCAGTCCATAATTGGGGTCCGTCTCCAGCGCCTTCGTGAGAAGTGCAATGGCTTGCGGATTTTCGAACATGCGATGCGCCCAGAGATGGGGAAGCGCGCGCATGACAAGGTCATAGGCTTCGAGGCTGTCGGGCCTTTTGGTGCGCGCCCGCTCCACTTCTGCACTGCGCACAGAGGGATGCACTGCACCAGCTACCAGTTCCGCAATGCGGTCCTGCAGGTCGAAAATATCGCCGCTTTCGCCTTCCTCACGTCCGGCCCAGATATGCGCGCCCGTTTCGGTCTCGACGAGCTGCGCCGTGATCCTGAGGCGTTGCCCCGCCTTCCGCACGCTGCCCTCCAACGCATAGCGCACGCCCAATTCGCGCCCCACCTGCCGCACATCCACATTGCGCCCCTTATAGGCGAAGGCTGAATTGCGGGCGATCACCAGAATGTCGCCGATGCGCGAGAGCGTGGCCGTCACTTCCTCGACAACGCCGTCGGCCACATGTTCATTGCCCGTCTCGCTGCTCAGATTCTCGAAAGGCAGGACAACAAGCGAAGGCCGGCCGGAAGGCATATCTGGCGCTTTCGATGCGCGGGCAAACTCTGCCGACTTGCGCTTCTGCGCAACGGAATCGGGATGCCAGATGAAGATCCTGATGGAATGGCTGACATTCTTGAAGAGCTGGGAACCGATGTCGGTAAAGGTCAGCGACGTGCGGCCATCCAGGAACTCGCGAATCCACTTGGTGATGGCGAGTCCTCCGGGCGGGGCACAGTTCTCCACCCGCACCGCCAGGTTGACGCCTGTGCCGAAACGGTCCTTACCTTCGATCATCACGTCCGCCAGCACAATGCCGATGCGCAGCTGCAGGGCCTCGCCGCCGGGCATTACCACCGGCTCATCGTGAAGTTTTTGCAGGAGCCTCGCGGCCCAGCTCACGGAATTCACAACGCTGGTGAATTCAATGAGCATGCCGTCGCCCATGGTCTTGAAGACCGTGCCGCCATCCAGGCCCACCTTGGCTTCCACCTCATGCTTGAAGAGCCGCGAAACGGCCAGCATGCTCTGATTTTCATCACGTTCGGTAAGCCGGGTAAAGCCGTCGACGTCGAGCGACAGGATGGGCACAAGCCTGCGCTCGAAAGAAGGCTCGTGATGGATGGCTTTCGGCTTCACCACTTCAACCTATCATCGAACCTGCAAATCTAACAACGCAAACACGGGCGAAAAGCTTTTGCGGTGAACGGGGCAAGGCCCAAGCCGCGCCAAAGCCTCGGCATGGGCCGGCGTGCCATAGCCCTTATGGGAGGCAAAGCCATAGCCGGGATGCAGTGCCTCAATTTCACGCATAATTCTGTCGCGCGTCACCTTGGCGATGATGGAGGCGGCGGCAATGGATAGAGAGATCGCGTCACCCTCGACAATGGTCTGGACACGAATGGAAAGCGGCGGAGCCCGGTTGCCGTCAATGAGCGCAAATGCCGGTTGCGGATTGAGGGCAGTAACCGCGCGCGACATCGCCAGGTAAGTGGCCTGCAGGATGTTGATCTTATCGATCTCTTCAGTCGATGCCGCGCCGACACCGACCCGCGCCGATTGCATGATGACCGGGAAGAGTTCCTCGCGTCTTTCAGGCGTCAGTTTCTTTGAGTCATTGATACCCTTGGGGATCTTCTGGGGATCAAGAACAACCGCCGCCGCGACGACAGGTCCTGCCCAGGGTCCGCGCCCCGCCTCATCAATG